>PMZC01000042.1:0-47726 GCA_003170555.1 Deltaproteobacteria bacterium | reverse complement strand
CGCTGTCGGTCAGCAGGTCGATGGTCACCTCGCGCGCCAGCAGACTGAACAGGTTGTACTTCGCGCGCTCCGCCGCCGCGCGGCGCTGGCTGGGCGTGGTCAGCGGAATCTTCTCGATCACCTTCGCCTTGTACGGCTCGAAGGCGGGCCACTCGAAATCGGGCATGATCGGCTCCGTGATGAAGACGCGGTGAGTGTAATGCGACGGAAAAGGCGAGGCAACCGGAAGCGGCGCTCTGTCATCTCGACCGACGCGGCCGAGCAACGCGAGGCGGCGGAGCGGAGAGATCGCTCTCTTGAAAAGGACGGTCACATCAGGAAGGAAGGGATTCCTCCGCTCGCCCNNGGGGCTCGGTCGGAATGACAGTCTCCCGCCTGCGCGCGGCAACAAATAGCCAATCCCGCGCCGGCAGAAATCGTGGTAACCTTTTTCTGTCTATGGCCACGCGGGATTCGACACGATGAAATGTTTTTCCTGGTTGGCGGCGATCGTTTTGCTCTTACTATCGGCGCCTGCGACCGCCTTTGCTGAGCGACCGCGCACGCCGATCGATGAAGCGACGACCTTCGCCATCTGCGAGTACGTCGACGACAGCGGCATCGTGGACGAGTTGATTAACTCCGGTGTCGAAGTGGTGATGCGCGGCTGGTTCAAGTGGGGCAGCGACCCAAGCGACTGGTCGGCCATCGCCGCCGGCGTGGCGCGGTTGCACGACGCGGGCGTGCCGGTGATCGGCGGCTTCACCGCGTCGTCGTTTTTCAAATACGAGGACGGCACGACCGACGACCAGTTCAATGATTTCGTCACGCGCGACGCGCGCGGCAATGTCGCCATTCTGTGGGGCGACAACGGCGCGCACTACGCGCCGAGCAATCCGGCGGTGGTCGACTACCTGCTCGAACATCTGCGCTTGCAGGTCGAGGCCGGCCTCGACGGTTTCTTCATCGACGAGCCGCAGACCATCGGCTCGCCGGCCTGGAACTTCGGCGACGAAGGCTACGACGACTACGCCGTCGCCGGGTTCCGCGACTACCTCGCGCAGAAGTATCCGGATTACACCGCGCCCGATTGGAAGCAGCACTTCGACATCGACGACATCGCGACCTTCAACTACCGCGATTATCTCGCCGCGCACGGTTGGGCCGATCAGCCGCTGTTGTCGTTTCTCGCCAACCCGCTGTTTTTCGAGTGGGAGCCGCTGCTGCAATGGGCCGACCCGACGAACATCTTCGTCGCCGATCCGCTGGTCATGTACGGCGACGCCGATTTCCACGGCCACGAGACGCGGCAATATCTCCAGCGGTTGATCGACGGCATTCACGCGCTGTCGACCGAATACGGCCGGCCGTTGTACAACTGCGTCAACGGCATCTCACCGTTTGTCGATTTCCAGATGATGTACCTGTTCGCGCCCTACCCGCTGCGCTGGTCGTTCGTCGACTGGTTCCGCCAAGGACGCGCGGCGAGCCGCACGCTGCTCGGCCGCGACGCGCCGCTCATCTACTTTCTCGATTGGCCGACGAGCATGACGTGGTACAGCACGCTGCCCGTGCAG
Organism: Deltaproteobacteria bacterium; assembly: GCA_003170555.1. Classification (GTDB taxonomy): domain Bacteria; phylum Lernaellota; class Lernaellaia; order Lernaellales; family Lernaellaceae; genus FEN-1099. The sequence continues at coordinate 46,170 of PMZC01000042.1, read as the reverse complement.
CAGAAGATCGACTACATCCGCGTCAACTCGGCCGAGGCCTACGCCAGCGGCGTGTTTTACGCGTTCCACTTCAAGAACTACCTGCAAGACATCCGCACCAACGGCACGCACGATCTGGTCTTTCATCTGATCGAGTGGCTCGAGAACCACGCCGATTTTTATCACGGCCTGACGGAGCATCCGCGTTGGCGCGAGGTGGATGTGCCCGATCGCGCGATCGCGCACACGCTGTGGTACGACCCGGCGCGCAAGCTCGCGCTGCTGCACCTGATCAACCACCATTACCCCGGCACGCACATCGAACCGCAGACCGACGTGGCGGCGACCGTGCCGATCGGCCATGTTCTTTCCGCGAAGGTCATCTCGCCTGATTTCGACGACGAGATTCCGCTCGTGTTTCAATCCACCGACGACCGGACCACGCTGACCGTGCCCAACCTGGAGTTCTATGACGTGGTGGTGATGGAGTACGAGGACGTCGCGCCCGACGACGACACGACGGGCGACGACGATGCGGTTGACGACGATTCAATCGACGACGATTCGGCGGATGATGACGCGGCGGCGGACGACGATGTCAGCGCCGATGATGACAACGGAGGCGACGACAATGCCGGTTGCGGGTGCTGAGGGCTACGGGTTTCGTCCAATATTGCGCAGGTGCGCGCGGCGAAAGACATCGGCGTCGACGATTTTGACCGGCTTGATGACGATGCGGCCGTTGCGCAGTTCGGCGCTCACCAGGTCGCCGGCGGTCAGGCCCAGCGCCTTGCGGAGTTTGGCGGGCAGAGTGATCGTGCCGTTCGCGGCGATCTTGATGGTGGACATGGCGGCCTCGTTTCCTAAATTGTGAAATTCACAAATTCACAAATTCATAATAGCGTCGGCGACGCTGATGTCAAGCAGACAACATTTGCCCGTCGATTTCTTTCCGCCCTTCGCACAGCGTTTCGGTTTGACTCCCTGCGCAACGGCGGGCTATCTTCCAGGCTGACTCATCTTGGGAACATGACCGCGTGGCGACAGCGACGAAAATCACCGTCATCGTGCCTTTCTACAACGCGGCGGCGACGATTGCGCCGTGCCTTGAGAGCCTGCTGGCCAACGACTACGAGAATTTCGAAGTCATCGCGGTGGATGATCGCAGCACCGACGACAGTCCGGCGATCGCCGCGCGCTACGACATCACGCNNGCGGCGGCACGCAATCTGGCGGCCGCGGCGGCGACGGGCGACATTTTCTACTTCGCCGACGCCGACGTGCTCGCGCCGCCCAATATGCTGTCGCGCCTCGCGGAAATCTTCGCGGCCGAGCCCGAGCTCGACGCGTGCTTCGGCGCGTACACCACGCTGCCGGCGGCGAGCAACTTCACCTCCGTGTATAAAAATCTCATCCATCATTACACGCATCTGACCAGCCGCAAGCACGCGGCGACGTTCTGGTGCGGGTGCGGCGCGATTCGGCGCCACGTGTTCGAGCGCGCGAACGGCTTCAACGAGGATTACGTCGCGTCGAGCGTGGAAGACATCGACCTCGGCTACCGGCTGACCAAGCTGGGCGCGAATATCCAGTTGCGCAGCGATTTGCGCGTGACGCACGCCAAGCGCTACACGCTCTGGACGCTGATCCGTTCCGACCTGTTCGACCGCGCGATCCCGTGGACGCGACTGATGGCCGCGCAGAATATCTTTCGCGCCGATCTGAATTTGAAAGCGGTCAACATCATCTCGGGCTTTTTGCTCGCGCTCTTTTTGCCGCTGGCCGTCGCCGCGCTCTTCGTCCTGCCGCGCGAATATGCGCAATGGCTCGTCGCCGCGGTCGCGTTGGGCTACGTCGTGCTCAACGCGCGCATCTGCTGGTTCGTGCTGCGCGTGAAGGGACTGTGGTTCGCGCTGGCCTTCTTCGTGATGTACATCATCACCTACATTTACAGCGTCGTCGGCTTCGTGCTCGGACTCGCGCAATTTGTGTGGGAGCAGGCGCGAAAAAAGAAAGGGCCGTAAGGCGCTGACATAAACGAGGAACAACAACTTGGCGCGCGACGCACGACAGCCGAAAGACAAATCGCCGGATTTTTCCGCGGTCCTGGTCGCGCCGTGCGGCATGGACTGCGCGGTGTGCGGCGCGTATCTCGCTTATGCGCGAAACATTCCGCAACGCCGCGGCGTCGTTTCCCATTGCGCCGGGTGCCGGCCGCGCGGCAAGACCTGCGCGTATTTGAAAAAGAACTGCACGCGTTTGTTACACGCGGAAGTTGAATTTTGCTACGAGTGCCCCGACTTCCCCTGCGAGCGCCTGACGCGCATCGACCGGCGGTACCGCACGCAATTCGGCGAGAGCTTCATCGAAAATCTGCGCGACATTCAGCGCGAGGGAATGGACGCTTTTCTCGCCGCGCACCGGGCCAAATTTCGCTGCGCGGGGTGCGGCGGCGTGCGCTGCGTTCACAATCACCTCTGCTACGACTGCGAGCAACGCAAACTCGCGCGCCTCAAGCACTACCATTCGTAGACGAAGTGACGTAACGACCGCGCAAGCAGTGACGTCGTACGCCGACCGTTTTGTGCAAAGAAACGGGGCGTTGCGAAATTTTCTTGACATGTCTCGCCTATTTGCGATAGAACCTCGCCAGCTACATATTGTGGTCTGACAACATTTGAGCACCAAGATGTGGAAGAAATCGTCGATTCAGTTCTTCCTGATCGGGATCGTCTTGCTGGCTTGCGCCGGCGCGGCGAGTGCGCTGAGCGTAGGCGGTTTGTCGTATAACATCGGCCCGTCGTTCTCGGTCGGCGCGGGCGTAAGCTTCGCACAGCGCGACGTGGACCTGGTGGACGACCACAACGCCACCGACGTAATCGCGTCCAGCCGCTTTCTGGTGAAGGCCGACGTGGCGCCGATTCGCTACATCGACATCTACGGCCTGATCGGCACCAGCGACTTGCGCATGGACAAGTACGATTTCCAGGGCAGCCTCGGCACGATGTGGGGCGTGGGCCTGCGGCCGCAACTTTTTCCGCTGACGCTGAAGAGCCCGATCAACATCACGCTCGATGCGCAGTACTCCGAGCTGTACACCAGCGACGAGAACGTTCGCGCCCGGGCGTCGGAATTGCAGATCAGTCTGGTGTTCGCCTACGTGATGAAAAGCATCGTGCCTTACGCCGGGATCAAGTTCGACTACGCGAAGGTGATATTTTCCGGCAGCCACAACGACGTGCGCGGCGACCTCCCCTGGGGCGGCATGATCGGCGTCGACTATTACGTAACGCAGAACGTCTTCTTCAATCTCGAGCTGAGCATCTTCAGCGAGACGGCGTTCTACCTGCAGACCGGTTACAAGTACTAGGAGCGCGGGTGAAAATCTTTCTGGACACCGCCGACCTCGACGAAATCAAGCAGGGCGTAGCCATGTGCCTGGTCGACGGCGTCACCACCAATCCGTCGCTGCTGGCCAAAACCGGCAAGACCTTCGAGCAGGTCGCGCCGGAGATCACGCGGTTGGTCTCGGGGCCGATCAGCCTCGAGGTGATCAGCGACGACGCCGAGGGCATGATCGCCGAGGCGCGCGAGTTGGCGCGCATCGCCGACAACGTCGTGGTCAAAGTGCCGATGACCGAACAGGGATTGATCGCCGTCGCGAAGCTGGCCGACGAAAACATCCCCACCAACGTCACGCTGATCTTCAGCGCGGTGCAGGCGCTGCTCGCGGCGAAGGCCGGGGCGGCGTACGTCAGCCCGTTCATCGGCCGGCTGGACGACATCAGCCACGAGGGCATGGAACTGGTCGAGCAAATCAAGACGATATTCGACAACTACGGCTTCGGCACGGAGATCATCGTGGCCAGCGTGCGCAGCCCGCTGCATGTGCTCGAAGCGGCGCTGGCCGGCGCGGATATCGCGACCGTGCCGTTCAAGGTGCTCAAACAAATGTTCATCCATCCCCTCACCGCCTCGGGGATTGCTAAGTTCAAGGAGGACTACGCTAAAATCCCGAAACGGTGACGGGTACGCCTGACCATCATCCTTCTACGGGCCGTGATCCTTCCCCCCCAAAACCCCGTCACGGCCCATTTTTTTGCCCTTTTGACGGCCTGTAGCGGGAAGCAAATTTAGTTTGTGGCCAAAAAGACCGTGTGTTGAGTCAGACGAGCACCGTCGGAAACCCACGATTCTTCAAAGGGCACTGATAGCCCTAATCATATCGTCTATCTGCTCTTTCTGTTGCTCGGCTCGGCTGGCTAAGAAACGCGTGACTTTTTCCCAGATATCGTGTTCCTCTTCACCATTGGGTTGTCGAGAATAGATTACGATCACTGCCCTCCGTAGCGATGAAGTCTTTCCCCGTAGAGCACTGTCCAATTTTCTTATCGTGATAAGCGCGACAACTTGGGTCAGCAGCCGAGCCAACATTGGACGGTTGTATGTTCTCTGTACGTTTGCATAGCCTGCGCCAAGAAGTGGAAGGGCGATCGATGACAATCTCAGGCGATTTGCCTCGTTTACCACACTTTCCAGCGTCAGGTCGATTCCTTCTATCGGCGTATTGACGAAGTAACCGCGGTCGCTGTGTTTCGTGCTCAAGTCTCTGGTTGTGACTACGAACATCACACCCGGTAGCGCTTGCGAGTTACCTGGCAATTGAATGTACTTGGTGTGCCCGAGACCGGCTGCCGTCGGTCTTTCTGTGGCAGGCCAACTTGACTCGATATAGTCGTAGAAAGAACTGCTTCCTATTCGAATACTCTCGAAAGCCGCTAACACACTTCGCGGTCCTCGCATGTTGAAGTCAAACGCTTGCCCAACCGGAATTACGACCGGCATCTCTCGAACGTCGGCGATGTTGCCGAAAACGATGTCTAAGCACCCGCCGCTCTCAGCAATTCTTCGCGCCGCAACCACTTCCCTGAACGACTTAAGGAAACCTTGATAGGGGGTGTCGCTGGCACTTTGTTTCGTCGTTTGTCCCGCTGCGCCACCTTCGCGAAAGATGGTCAGCACCTTATTGAGGTGCAATCTGAGCTTGGACGTGAAATCATCGGTTCCCCGAAATGTTTGGTAGAGACCTTTTTTTCCAAGGCGCTTTTGGAAGTCCTGTACCTTTTCAAGTTGCTTAGGGTCGATTTTCGACACGTTGTCCTTCGGTGGTTCGTCCTTGAAATAGAACATGACACGAGGCGACCCGATTTTCTGAAAATCAGCAACAGCCTTTTTCACTTCATGTTCGGTGCCCGATCCGGCTCCGCCGGGAATCGGTGTGCCGAATTTCATCCACATTATTCCCACCAGTATGTCGTAGTTGCCTACTTGATCGTCTATGACTGACTGAGGATTCTTCCCAGTCGCGGGCGCAAGATCTTCGGAACGGACTGTCTCAAAAAAAACGCCCTCTCTAGGACACTCGGCTTTGTTCATTTGATCAAGGGTGGCTTCTACCGCGTCCCGTTCGGTCTGGCAGTCAGACGGTGAAGATATAAACACGCGAATTGGTTTTCGTTCTGCCATTGTCGCCTCCCCAATAAGGAATTACTTACCGTCTCAGGTATCCCACGGCAAACTGGGACTGTCCATTTGAAAATTCCGTAGTTATTGAAGCACCCAAGCAACCTTGCTGTCAAACGAATCGTTACTCAGAAACCTGCGTACACGCGTCCTGACCATCATCCTTCTACGGGCCGTGATCCTTCCCCCCCAAAACCCCGTCACGGCCCATTTTTTTGCCCTTTTGACGGACCGTGAACCTGAAATCATTCCAACCGAGCCCCGAGTGATAGAGGCTGAGGGGCTGCTGCAAAAGACCTTCTTCGTCGTCCTGAACGAAGTGAAGGATCTATGAAATGCCTGAAAAGCAACAGATTCTTCGCTGCGCTCAGAATGACAAAAATCGTTGTGTCGATTTTCATATCTACGTTCCATCTTAACTCACTTCGACCGAGCCCGGAGTGCAGTGGTTGACAGATCATCGATGAAAGTATGATTCTGCTGCAACGGTTTGCTGCGTTTTAAAACGAGGAGCAGGACGATGAGCAAAACTTTTCTTCTTTGGTTGATGGCGATCACCCTGACTTTGTTGCTCGTCGCCTGCGGCGGCAGCAGCGGCGGCGACGACGACAGCAGCGCGGCCGACGACGATCAGGCCGCCGATGACGACGCCGCGGCCGACGACGATCAGTCCAGCGACGACGACGCCGTGGCGGACGACGACGCCGACGACGACAGCGCCACGCCGCCGCCGGGCTGCACCACGCTGCAAGAGGGGCTGAACGAACATTTCATGGTCGACGGCATCGTGCGTTCCTTCTATCTCGATCTGCCGGCGAACGTGACCGAAAGCTGGCCGTGGCCGATCGTGTTCAACTGGCACGGTTTCGGCGACACCGCCGAGAACTTTCATACGTTGATCAGCGACCTGGTGAATTTCGACGACATGCCGTTCATCGCGATCACGCCGGAAGACTCGGGCATGTTGTTCGACTGGGACATCATCGACGGGACGAGTCCGAAGAACCGCGAGGTGCGCCTGTTCGATCTGCTGGTCGCGGAGCTCGACAAGTGCTACGGCGTCGATCCGGAACGCATCTACATCATGGGCTTTTCGTTCGGCGGCGGCGTCAGCGATCTGCTGGCCGATAATCGCGGCGAGGAAATCGCCTCGATCGCTACGTGCTCGGGCGTTTACGGCTCCGATCCGCTGAACAAGATTCCTTACGCGGTGGCCGATTGGCCGGAGCTGACGGTGGCGAACAAATACGTCGAGCTGCGGCTGCACGGCGGCGTGCTGGACAACATGGTGCTGCCCTTCGGCCAGTATGGCGTGAACGATGTGGCGTATCTGAACGAGAACGGCCACGACGCCATCGAATGCGTTCATCCGTACATCCACAACATGGGCTTCCTGTATATGGGGTCGGAGTGTTTTATCGAATTCTTCCGCGATCACCCGCTGGGCGTGACCACGTCGCCGTACGCCGACGGCATGCCGGCCGACTATCCGGACAAGTGCTCCTACCGGCCGAAGCAGTAGCCGGCGGGCGGCCCCGGCGTCTCGGTCTTGTCGGCGATGAAGACATGGTATAAGAAGCAGGTCTGTCAGCCGGGGGGAAGCGGAACATGAGCGAGTGGACCCGCCTGCGCAAAATTTTCGGCGCGCTATTCGCCTTGGTGATCGGCTTCGGCTACATCGCCGCCGTGACCAACACCTACTTCACGATGCACCTGGCCGACGGCGACCCGGCGATGACGGTCAATGACATCCGCATCCATTTTCACGGCGACCCGAGCAAGACGCTGTTGGCCACGAAGCTCCACGGCTCGATGCGCCCGAATCTGAAAGACGACACGCAACTGCGGACGATCATGAACTGGATCGCGGGCGGCGCCGATCGCGGGGGCTTCGAACCGGTCCGCCAAATCCTGCAGGCCCAGTGCGTTCGTTGTCACAACGCCGGCTTCTTCCGGCCGCTGGAGACCTTCGAGGACGTGGCCAAGACCGCGACGGTCGACACCGGCATGACCTGGGAGCGGCTGGCGAGGCTTTCCCACGAGCATCTGTTCGGCATCGGGTTGTTGTGCTTCGCCCTCGGGTTGCTCGTCGCGTGGACGTCCATCAAGTTCAAATACAAGGTGGGCATCATCGCGCTCGGTTTCCTCAGCACGTTGTTGGACACCGGCAGTTGGTGGCTGACGCGCATCAATCCCGCGTACGCCCTCCTGGTGATGCTCAGCGGCGCCCTCAACGGATTGTTTTTCGGGGCGGGGATTTTCGCCGTGTGGTACGACGCGTTTCTCGCCCGCGGCGAGACGGAAAAATAGTAAAGACGATCCCCTTGGCGCACTCCTTGGTCATCGTGTAGACTTACGTTTCCGTTTGGGGGAGGCGGGAGTTCGATGCGTACTCGCACGGTCGTTCTGGTCGCTCTGTTCGGCGTCGCGGCGGCGTTGATCGCCTTGCCCACGGTCTCGTGCGGCAAAAAGGATACCCCGATGTTCTCCGACGCCGAGAAGACCGCGCGCGCCACCGGCATGATCGACAAATACGTCGCCGCGTGGAACAAGAAAGACCCGCACGGCATCACGACGTTCTACGCCGACTACGCGAAGATTCTCGTGCCCACCGTCGGCACGTTCAATGCCAAAAGCTACAAACAGTATCTCCAACAGCTCTTCGGCCCGATCGCCGAGCTGAGCTACCAGGCGACCGACCGCGAGGTGCACCTGATCCAATCGGAAACGGCCGGCATCAAGTTCCGCGCCTGGGTGATCATGCGCTCCACCAGCAACGAATATGTGGCGAGTAAAACGTGGATCGACTGGCAGTTGAACTGGACCGCCGACGACGAGTGGAAGGTCGCGGTGGAAAACGGCACGGACAAGCTCGTGGTGAAGGACCAGTTGCTGACCGTGCTCTCGGTCTGGATCAACGGCTGGGAAACCAAAACCGTCGAAAAGATTCTTTCGATCTATACGCCCGACGCCACGATCATCGAAAGCGACGGAACGCAATATGATCTGAGCGGCTACGGCGATCTGCTCACGCAGAAATTCACCGACATCGACACGATCGACCTCGCGTACCTGCGGTTCCACCTCGATACGTTCGCCTGGGACGAGGCCGACGTGTCGTTCCAGTTGCTCAGCACGATCAACCCGCTGGGCGGCGGCACGGCGTACAGCACGGACAATATTTCGTGGCGGCTGGCGCCCTCCGGCGACAACTGGCTGGTGCAGCGGCAACAAACAGATAATGTATCCGTGACCGATGATGACACGGCCGCCGATGATGATACAATAGACGACGACACCACGGTCGACGACGACGCCAGCGATGATGATACGACCGACGACGATACCGTTTTCGACTGACCAACGGTGACCGGCGCGAACCAAAGCGAGGTGGGGCGATGGCGATGCATCTGAAGTGGAAGTGGCTGCTGTTGGCGATGCTGGTGTTGGCCCTCGCGGCCCTGGGCTGCGGCGGCGGCAGCGGCGGCGGCGACGATGATCACGCGGCGGACGACGACGCGGATGACGACGCCGATGACGACACCGTGGATGACGATACCGTCGTTGACGACGACACGGTCGACGACGATACGGTCGATGACGATACGGACGACGACACGGTCGACGACGACACCGTGGATGACGACGTCGACGACGACAGCGCCACGCCGTCGCCGGCCGACCCGTTCATTGACGCCGGCAAGCACTTCCTCGAAATCGGCGAAGGCGACCTGGCCAACCAGCAGTTCAAGCTGGGGATGGCGGCCGACCCGAATCACGAGGCCTGCTGGTACGGCCTGGTCATGGCCGACACCTTGCACAACTTCGACGTGATTTCCGTGCTGGCGTCGTATATCGAGTCCGTGATCAGCTACCAACCGCCGTCCATCGCCGCGCAGCCGCAAAGCGGTCAGGAGTTCATCGACCAGTTGATCGATGACGCGTTGGACGGGTTGTTGCTCCAGAGCAGCGCGGAGTTGGTCGAACAGGCTGAGCACGTGCGCACGGATCATCCCGAGATCGTCTTTTCGCTGACCGGCATGCCGATCATCATCAACTTCGCCGAGATCGCCAATCCGCCCGGCGACTACATTCTGGCGGAAGGCGTCGGGGCCGAAGCGTTCGCGCAGATGCTGGCCGGCCTGGTGCAGCACGCGTCGGCGATCAACCTCGATTTCGATATCGGCCTGATCTTCGAGATCATGGGCGTCGACTGGGGTTCGATGCCGACCAAACAAGCGATCGGTCTGGGCATCGACTACGCGTTGCTGGCCTTCAATGATCCGATCTTCCCCGACTTCTTCACGCTGAAGGACGACGCCGCGCCCTACAAAGCGGCCGGCCTCGAAACGGGCCTCGGCTTCCGCAACGCGCAGCAGACGTACGATGAAATGTTGCTCAACTCCGGCGACGCAAGCACGGAAGTGTTGGGCTATGACGACGCCAACGGCAACGGCCAGTGGGACGAGGGCGAACATCTCGTCGTGCCGCCGTGGGGAATTCTGGACGACACCCAGAACGCGCAGGCCCTGGCGTTCCGCGACGTGTTCGGCCACCTCGCCGACAGCTTCCTCGACTACACGGACTACGACCAGGATCCGAACACGGCGACCCCGTTCAAGCTGGCGTACCTGAATCCGCTGCTCCAGGCCTTCGGGCTGCCGGCGTTGTTCCCGAATTCGGCATTGTTCGAAATCGACTTCGGCGCCAGCTACCGCGACGCCGATCCGACCCAACTCAAGAACCAGATCATCTCGATCCTGAACTTGCTCGACGGGCTGTTCCCGTATCCCTAAGCCGGACGTTTTTACCTCGTCGGGTCCAGGTCACGAACCGCGCGCCGGTTTGTCCTAACGCCGCCCCATCCCATCGTGTCTAAGCCCTTGATCGTCGCGGCCGGCGCCCGTACGATATCGCGTGCTTGCGGGGAAAGGAGCCTGAGTTCGTGCACCCGGTGCTGTTCGAGATTTTCGGCTATCAGGTTCGCACCTACAGCGTGGCGATGGCGCTGGGTTTTGTCGTCGGCCTGATTCTCATTCGCCGGCGTGCGCCGCTGGAGCGCGTCGACGTCGATGTCGCGCTCAACGCGGCGGTCTCGACCATCTTCGGCACGATCATCGGCGGCCGCGCGTTGTTCGTCATCACCACCTGGGGCGACAATTTCGCCGGCAAACCGTGGTACGAAGCGCTGAAGATCTGGCAGGGCGGGCTGGTGTTCTACGGCGGTTTCTTCGGCAGCATCATCTCCGTCGTGGCCTATCTCAAATACCGGCGCCAGGCGTTCGGACCGGTGATGGACCTCATCTCGCCGTACGTCGGACTGGGACTGGCCATTCACCGTTCCCTCGGCTGCTTCATGAACGGCTGTTGCTTCGGCGCGCCGACCGATCTGCCGTGGGGCGTGCACTTTCCGCCGGATGCGCCGGCCACCCGCCTCTACGGCGTGGGGCAGGCCGTACACCCGACGGAAATCTACCTGGCCTTGAACGGCCTGTTCATCTTCCTGATATTGCGCTGGTACCGTAATCGCAAGGTGCGGCAAGGCGAGGTGTTTGCGCTGCTGCTGGCCCTTTACGCGGTCGGCCGCTTCATCGTCGAGTTCTACCGCGGCGACCCGGTCCGCGGCTTCGTGGCGCAGAACCAATTGTTCGGCCTGGCGGTATTTGTCGTCGGGCTGGTGCTATTTCTTTTCTTCACCTGGAAGCGACTGCGCGCCGGGCAAGTCGCGGCGCTGATGTTCGTCGTCGCCGCGGCGGTGATGGGCTTCATGGGCATCTATAGCGACACCTCGGACGTTGAACAAATCACGCCGTTTTCCACCAGCCAGTTTCTCGGATTCTACGTGTTCGCCACCGGCCTGGCGATGTTCCTGCGCGCCCGCTACTTCGGCGATCCCCGACCGCCCGATTACGGCCGGCCGCCGCTCGACGCCGCGCCCGCAACGGCGAATCAACTCGGCTAGCCGCGCCCCCCCGACGCCACCTCTTCCACTGGATATCCTGCTAGACGAACCGGAATAACCCATGTATTCTCTCGATCCCGCGGGCGGATAGTTCAGTTGGTCAGAACGCCGGTCTTACACACCGGAGGTCGCCGGTTCGAACCCGGCTCCGCCTAGGCGGAAAGCCCCGCAACTCCGATTGGTTGCGGGGCTTATTGTTTTGCGTTCGATCGGTCTGTTTCTTTCGTTGTCGCGGAGTCGTTGACAAGCCGGCGACCGCGTGCGATACGAAGATTCGTGCAACTAGCCGATGAGCACGGCAGCTTATGACGAAATATCTCGTGCGAATTACTGTCGCACTGCTCGCGGTCGCGACGGCCGCGGCAAGTTCGATGACGGCGCGCGAGCACCTGCTGACCTGGTTGGCCCTGGGGGCCGCCGGCGTTTTCTTCCTCGGCTTGGCGACGACGCCTTTCATCGCCGTCGCGCAGGGCGTCGCGCGGCGGCGCGGTAAAAAGGAATACGCCGCGCTGTCGTGGGTCGCCATCGCCACACAGTTCTCCGCGCTGACGACGATCTACGTCTCCGTGCTGCTGTGGAAAACGCAGGACGCGCAGGCCGTCGTGTGCGCCTTGCTCGTTCCGCTGTTGTTTTGGAATCATCCGTGGTTGGCGCCGCCGCTTCGACGCATCGCGGCGGTCGCCGCCGCGGCGGTCGTCTCGGCCGCTCCGTTTCTGCTCGACCGTTACTGGGCCGCGCGCGCGATTCCGCTTGCGCTGCTCGCGGCGGCCGGTTTGCCCGCGATCTGGTCGTGGCTGAAAAACCGGACGCAACAGCCGCGGCCGGACCAACTGCTGTCGACCGCCTCGCTCGTGATGGTCATCGTGTCGGTTTTCTTTTTCGCCGGACTGCAGCGGCCGGATGCGCCGGACGCTACGGCGCCGTGCAAAGTGCTGCTGCGAACCGACGCGGTCCGCGCCATGATCCGCCAGGCGGGCGGCGCGCCGGGCCGATCCGGCCCCTTCTTCTTTCTCAAGGGCGGATTTTACGATCTCAAAACCGACGCCGCGACCCACGTCCTCTTTTTCTCCGACAGCGCCGAGCAACGCGTGGGGGCGATCGACCTCGTGAGTAAAAAGGTCACGCTGTCGCCCGGGCTCGGCGATGCCCCCGAGCAGCTCATTCTCACCGAAGAACGCCGCGAACTCGTGACCTACGTGAAAGGCAAGCTCGGCATCAAGATCACGATGGTGTTTGACCCGATCACGCTGAGAACGCGGATCCATTGCGGCGTCGGCAACTTCGTCGACCTGGCGGCGACGCCGATCGCCGGCGTGCTGGCCGGGGTCAAGGAGTATCGGCCGTACTTCTATCGTATGGAGCCGGACAAGTGCCTGGAATCGAAGACACACATCGGCACGGCGATCCCGTATCAAGTGCTGTGCGCCCGGCGGTCGCCGCGCTGCTATGTTTCCGGCTGGTACGCTTCGCGAACCCTGACTGCCATCGATCTGGCGCCCGACGGGTCGCCCGCCGCGCAACATGAACTTGTTCTCGGCGCGTTTTCCACGAGCATGGCGCTCGACGAGGAACGCGGCCTGCTGTACGTGTCGCGGCCTTTCGCGGGCGGCGTTGACGTCGTCGACACGCGTCAACTGCGCCGGGTCAGGCGCATTCCGGCGCCGACGATGGTGCGCGCCATCGCCATCGCGCCGGAATTGGATTTGCTTTTTCTGCCGACCTACTTCGACAGCGTGGTCGAGGTGCGACAACTCAGCACCGGCAAATATCTCGGACAGTTCCCCGTCGGGAAGTACGTCCGGGAAATCGTCTGGGACCCGGACTTACGCACGCTGTTCATCGCGAGCTCCGAAACCATCTTCACCGCCAGTGTGGAAGACCTGTCCGCCTGGCTGCACCGACTGCCCCCGCCCATGCCGACGCCGACGCCCAGCCCCACCGCCGCCTTAGCGCCCGTCGCCTTCGGCATGATCCATCTTCCGGGCGGAACGTTCTTGATGGGTTGCTCGCCGGGCGACGGTGATTGCGCCGCCGACGAGCGCCCGGCGCATCGCGTTACGTTGAAATCTTTTTGGATCGACGCCGCCGAAACCACGAACGAGCAGTACGCCGGGTGCGTCCATGCGGGGGCGTGTACGGATTTACAATATGCGGGTGAGGCGCGACAGAACGGCGCGACGCTGCCGGTGGTGAAGGTCGATTGGCACCAGGCGGCGGCCTACTGCCGGTGGATCCGCGGGCGGTTGCCGACGGAAGCCGAGTGGGAATACGCCGCGCGGGCGGGAACCACCGGGCCGCGTCACGGTCGCTTGGACGACATCGCGTGGCATGCGGGCGACTCCGGCGGCGTCATCCACCCCGTGGGTCAGAAGCAGCCGAATGCGTGGGGGCTGTACGACATGCTCGGCAACGCCTGGGAATGGACGGCGGATCGTTACGACGAAAACTACTACCGCTCGTCGCCGGCCGCGAATCCGCCCGGCCCGTTGTCGGGGGCCTCGCGCGTGCTGCGCGGCGGATCGTGGGGCGGCTACCCGGGAAATCTACGCGCGTCGTACCGGACTTACGGCCGGCCGAGTCTGTGGGGCAGCGGCGTGGGTTTCCGGTGCGCGCGGGACTAAAACGCGATCTTCCGCCTGGTCGGACGAACGGCGCGACCGGCGTGTTCTTCGAGGGGGCCGGCGCACAGTGCTTGACTTTGCCCGGGAGCGGGTAGGAAGATGCAGGGAACTTAACCTCGCGATAAGTGGAGGGAGAGATGGGTAAAAGAATTTTTCTGCTTTTGGCCGTGATGCTGGCCCTCGGCCTGATTACCGGCGCAGCGACTTCCTGCGGCGGCGGCGCCAAGAGCAGCGATGACGACAACGGCGGCGACGATGACACGATCGATGACGACGTAACCGACGATGACACGGACGATGACACGGACGATGACATCGACGATGACACCGACGACGATACCGACGATGACACCGACGATGACACCGACGACGACACCGACGATGACACCGACGATGATACCGACGACGACACCGACGATGACACCGACGATGACACCGACGACGACACGGTCGGCGACTTCCCGTTCTCGATTGACTTCGAAAGCTACGACGTAGGCGATCTGCCCTCGCCGTGGTTCGTCCAAACCACCGGCTCGACGACGATCCAGGTCGTTCAGTCGGTTGCGGCTGCGCCGGCCGGCAAGCTCCTGGAAATCAACGGCGGGACCACCGTCGATGACTCCGGTTATGCGGCCTACATACTCTCGCCGCTGGTCACCGGAGACATCAAGATCTCCTTCGACATCTGGGCCGCGGGCGGCGCCGAATTTACTTTTTCGGTCGGCGCTCAGTCCGGCGATGTTGATGTCCCCGCGGCTTATTTCCGTCTCGATTACGCGACGGGCCACCTCGTCGCCTTCGATTATCTCCCGGGGCCCTCGCCCTCCGAAGTTGACTGCGGAGCTTTTTTCACGGAAGAGAACGCCACGATCGAAGTCGACATCCACGAAACCGGGAGCTATTCGATTTTCCTGGACGGCATCGTGACCGCTTGCAACGGTGTGGACGGGCTGCAGACGACCGGTTTCGCGTATAACGGCATCGCGTTCTCCGACTCGGGCGATGTCGGCGCCGGCGGCATCACGAAGATCGACAATCTCGTCGGCGAGTATCTGACCCGCTGACGATCTTTTCGCGCGCGACGTTCGTCAACCCAGCGCGGGCGTTCAGGCGGTTTCGCGTCGGCGATTGAGGCGGGAACGTTTCCCGTTGACCAGTCGCCGCGCGTTGTCTAAGCTTTTCCACCATGCACGCCTTGTCCGAGCAGCCGCCGCCATCAACGATAGCTCCCCGCCGCAAGGCGCTGTCTCCCGGCCTGTTCGGCTACTATTTTCTGGGGATGTGTGCGGCGCCGTTGTGTTGTTGGCTAGAGATCGCCATCCGCGGAAAAGTCAATATTCTTTGGTCGAAAGACCTCTTGCTCGAATTTGTCTTTTTCTTCTCGAGCTTCGGTTGGGCGATTTTTGTTCTGTTATTTAAGGGGGGTATTTTCTACATCTGGCTGTTGATGGCGGTGATCTTCAGTGTCGATCGCCTGGGCCGGATGCTCTCGAGGCGCTGGCGTTCGCGAAACCGAACGCTCCCCCCGTTGGAAAAATGGACTGCCGGCGCGCGGCGCTATTTCGTGCGCGTCAACGCGGCGCTGTTGATTTTGGTGGTCAGCGGTATTTGGTGGTTGTTGGTCCGCGATTGGCTGGCGGCCGCGACCGTGTTGGGATTGTTGGGCCTAGCATTATTTTGGCTCTTTCGACGGGACGTGCGCCGGTGGCTCGTCTGGTGGTGGGCCGGTCTGTGCCTGATCGCCGGGGCGCTGCAGTTTCTGACGGCGCAAGCCCACTTCGACGCGGCGCGAGTCGTGGCGGCGCAGCAGATCGCCGCCCAGCCGGCCTTCGATGTCCTGGTCACTCCGGACGGCGAGACCTACGCGACGTTTCGCAACTCGCCCGCGAAAAAACTCGTCGGCGGGCATTGGCAGGAGGTCGACGAAACGGTCAATCCGCAATGCATGGTCTACGATCCGCGAACAAAAAAAGTTTTCCTGGTCAACCACCGCAGCTTTCCCGCGCAGCGCATACCCATCGTTGTCGTGCTGCAAGGAAATCGTCGTTGGCGGATTCCGATCGACGGGATCAACCACGGCTATCCGTTGATCTCCACGGCGACCGATAAACTTTTCGTCCTCTCCGAAGACGGCAGCGTTTACGTCTTTGACCTCGAGACCCTGCGCCCGATTTTCACGCAGAAGGCGGGCAACGATTTGGCCTATGCCGACGTGGATGACCGACGCCGGCGGCTGTACGTCGCCACCGAGTTTTGGGATGGTCGGTTTCGCGTGATGGACACCGGAACCTACGCGATCGTCGACGGCCGTTGGATCGGCTGGTTCAATCTGGGGGTGAAGGCGGACGACGCCACGGGAGAAATCTGGATCGCTCGCACCATGGGCAACGAGATCCTGGTGCTCGATCCGCAACTGCGGCCCGTCGCCAAAATCAAAACCGGCTTTCAGCCGCGCTCCGTGACCATCGACGCCGCGCGCGGTTGGGTGTTCGTGGGTAATTACACCGAGGGAACGGTGACCATCATCGACCGGGCGACCAAAAAGGTCTTGGCCACGGTGCGACCCACGCGTGGTCCACGTGACCGGTCATGGTGGCGGGCCTTTTTCGTGCGTTTGTGCGGCGCCTCGGTCGATGGCCAAGGAAATCTCTACGTCTCCGACGGCTACGGCATCTTCCGCATCGAGGCGGCGCAGCTCGACGCCGCAGTCAGGCCGGCAACGACGCCGGCGACGCCGGCTAACCCGCCAGCAGCTTCCCCGCCCGCCGCACGATGATCCGCAATTGGGTGACGCTGCGGATTTCGTGCAGCAAGCCCCACAAAACGCGCGGCCGCAAATAGAACTTCCGGTGCGCGCGTCGTTGCAGGCGCGCCAGTTCCGCCGGCGACATGCTTTTCGGCGCGTAGACGACCTGGTGAATGTACAGGCGGCCCACGTCGATGCCGGCGAGCTCTCCGGCGGCGGCGAGTTCGTCGTACAAGCGGCTGCCGGGGAACGGGCTGAAGTTGAAAAAGTTCGCGCGATCAAGGGGCAATTCGCACGCGAACGCGATGGTCTGTTCGATCTCGGCGCGCGTTTCGAACGGCAGGCCGATCACGAAAAACCCGGTCAGGCGAATCGCGGTCACGCTTTTGATGAGTGCGATGCGCCGCCGGATTTCGTCCACGGTGAGGCGCTTGCCCAGCGCGGTCAGCACGCGATCCGAGCCCGATTCGATGCCCACCGCCATGCTGTAACAACCGGAGCGCTCCATCAGCCGCAGCAGGTCCGCATCGAGCGTGTCGAGGCGTAGGCCGTTGGGGCAGGCCCAGTGCATCCGCAAGCCGCGCGACAGCAAGCCCTCGCTGATCGCCCGCACGTAATCGGCGTGAAACGAAAAGTTGTCGTCCATGAAATGAATTTCGTCGACGCCGAAATCGCGGCGCAGCAGTTCGATTTCGTCCAGCACGCGCGCGGCCGGGCGACACCGCACCTGCGAACCCATCGCTTTGCGCGCGCCGCAAAACGCGCAGCCGTACGGACAGCCGCGCGTGGCGATGACCGGCGCGACGCGTCGTCCGCGGCTGAAGATGCCGTTCGGCGCGAGCGGATAGCGATCCGGTTGCAGCAAATCCCACGCGGGCAGATCGGTCAGTTCATCGTCGCAAAGCCATTGCGGGGCGGTGGTCTCGACGCCCGCGGCGCCGCGAAACGCGAGGCCGGGAATCACGCGCAGCCGCGGCGGATCCAGCGCGTCGCGGTCGACGCCGCTCGCCAGCAATTGCGTCAGCGTCCGTTCGCCTTCGCCGATCACGGCGAGATCGAGCGCCGGAAAACGCCGCAACGTGTCCGCCGGTTCGAAAGTCGGGTGCGGTCCGCCGGCCGCCAATAGCGCGTGCGGATACAACCCGCGCAGCACGGCGAAATAGCGGTCCGCGACGCCGACGAGCGCGGAAAACAGCGTCACGCCGATCGCGTCGTAACGCCGGCCGGCCAATCGCCGCGGCAGATCGTCCGGTCCCAGGCCGTCGCGCAGGCAATCGAGGATCTCGACTTCGTGCCCGGCGCGGCGCAGGGCCGTCGCCAGGAAGCCGAGCCCGACGTTCGGAATGATCACGTAGTTCGGGCTGCGCGGGTCGGCCGGATTGATCAACAGCACGCGCATCTCAACACCTCGCCGCCAAATCGGCGAACACTCAACCGCGCCCGGCGGTCTCGTAGAATGCCGCGGTTCCGGGGGCTCGCGCAGCTTAACATATTCGTTTGATCGCCGGTACGCGGGCGAGCGCCGTTAGTGGGCGGTATCGGAAAACAGTCGGCGGCGGAAGAACAGGTAGCGCCCGATCAGCCGCAGATGTTGGACCACGCTGAGCACGACGCGGAACTTGCTGGCGCTGGCTTTTTGGTCATAGCGATAGCGGTGCGGGACTTCGGTGAACCGCGCGCCGCGGCGCGTGAGTTTGAACGCGATTTCGGTGTTGGCGCAAAAATCGTTGAAGGTGAACGGATGGCCGTGGTAGTCGCGATACAACTGCTGCAAAACGCCCGCGCGATAAACACGATAGAAGATGGTGAAGTCGTGTACGCCGGTTTCCGGCAGCAGGGCTTCCAACAACCGGTTGCCGCCGCGACTCAAGGTGCGCCGCAGCCACGGAAAGCCGACCTGGTCGCCGCCCGGCATATAACGGCTGCCGATCGCCACGTCAAAACCGCGTTCGATTTCGCGCACCAACGGCGGCAGCAACTGCAGATCGTTCGAGCGGTCCGCTTCAATGATCGACACCAGATCGTCCGGCCGGCAGCGGGGCAGCACGCTCGACAAGCCCGTTTGAAAGGCTTGTCCCACGCCCTGGCGTCGCTCGTGGCGCAGCCACTCCAGGCGGCCTTCTTGTTGGCCGCGCGAGAGAATCTCCGGCCCCTGGTCGTTGCTGCCGTCATCGACGACGACCAGCCGCGCCTGGGGAAAGTTGTCGGCCAGGACTGCGAGAGCTTCGTCGACGAAGGTGGCGAGAACGGCGCCTTCATTGTTCACGGGCGCGATCAAAAAAAGCATAGGTCCACTCGAATGGTGCTCAATCGGTCACCGAGTCACGCAAGACACTAATGGACACGATTCTCATGTCAAGGCGGTTGACGCTTTCGCGCCCCTCGGCGGCGGCGAAATGCGAGCGCTTATCTTGCCGCCGGCGCCCGGATGCCCTAAGATTGCAACTCTGCGTCGGGAGGAGGACGAATCCCGCCGGCGTTCATCTAAGGTAGGCGGCCTACACGAGCATGCGCATCAGTTTTGTTTACCGCGGTTATGAAAACATCGGCGTGCAAATGCTCTCGGCCAACCTGCGCCGCGCCGGTCACGAAACGCGCCTGCATTTCGATCCGCTGCTGTTCGAAGACATGCTCATCTCCAACGCGTTTCTCGCGCGCGTTTTCAGTCACCGGCCGGAGCTGCTGCAAAGTCTGGTGGATTACCGCCCGAGCTTGATTTGCTTTTCGGTCGTCACGTTCGACTTCGCCTGGGCGCGGGACATCGCGCGGCAGGTGCGCGTGCTGCTGCCCGACGCCAAGATCGTCTTCGGCGGCATTCACGTCACCAGCCAGGCGGAAGAGGTGCTCGCCGCGGGCTGCGCCGACTACGTGGTGATCGGCGAAGGCGATGAGACGATCGTCGATCTCGCCGCCGCCCTGGCCGACGGCGCCGACCCGAGCGCGCTGCCCAACGTCGGCGTTCCCGGCCGGATCAACCCGCCGCGGCCGCTGATCCAGGATCTCGACGCCCTGCCCTTCGCCGACAAGGAGCTGCACTATCGCGAACATCCGCTGTTCAAGATCGGCTACACCGTCATCAGCGGGCGGGGCTGCCCGAACAATTGCACGTATTGCCACAACAACATCCAAGGGCGGCTTTACGGGCGAGAGCATTACCTGCGCCGGCGCTCGGTCGAATCCGTGACGGAAGAATTGGCGAAGGCGAAGCGCGACACGAATCCGTTCATGATCCGCTTTTCCGACGACAACTTTTGTCACGACCTCGCCTGGCTGGAGCGCTTCGGCGACATCTATCCGCCACGGGCGGGCGTCCCTTTCTGGTGCTTCGTTCATCCGGGCAGCGGCGCGCCGGCCACCATCGCCGCGCTCAAGCGGGCCGGTTGCATGGAAGTGCAGATGGGCGTGCAGACGCTCGACCCGGTGGTGCGCAGCCAGGTCATCGGCCGGCATGAGACCCATGAAGAGATCGCCGGCGCGATCGACGGGTTCCGGCAGGCGGGAATTCGCATCTCCACCGATTTCATTTTGAACCTGCCGGGACACGACGAACCGGGGTTGATTCAAGCCGCGCGGTTTTTCGCCGTGCATCCGCCGCATCGCATTCACACGTTCTGGCTGAGCTATTTTCCCGGTCTGGATATCACCGCGTATGCGCTCGCGCACGGCGTCATCTCGCCGCAGACCGTCGAGCGGCAGCCCGAGGGCGCGTCGCCCAACACGTTTTTCCGCGGCGGCACGGCGTTTGATCGTTCGCTCGCCAAGACGCAACTGTTGTTCCTGTTGGCCTCGTTACGACGGCCGCGGCTGCTCGATTGGCTCGTCGATCACGGCGTCTATCGCCGGCTGCCGTTCATGGGCTTCGCGATGTTTTGGTTTTTGACCTACGCGCTGTCCTACGTCACCTCCGGGCCGAAAAACGATCTCTACGGCAAGCGGCTGAAACGACAGTACCAGCACTACGGGAGCGCATTCATTCGGCGTCGCGTAAAGACGCTGTTTCGCCGCCCGTCGTCGCCGCGATGACTGACCGCGAGCACCCGGCGCCGCCGCAGCCGGCCGGCGCGATCACCGAAGAAGGTCTGAGCCACGAGTATTACTGGCGGCACATGCGCCGGCGCGGCCGGGCGACGCGACGGACGGCCCGCGAGATTCTCGCGCTCGTCCGGCGGTTCGGGCGCCCCGGGCCGCTGCTCGAACTGGGCGTGGGCCTGGGTTTTCTGCTGCGCGGATTGCGCGACCAACTGCCGCCCGCCACGCCGCTTTACGGTCTCGATCTCGATCCGTTGATGATCGACTACGCGCGGCAAGTCACGGCGGGGCTGGCCAACGTGCATCTGCTCGTCGCGGACGTCCGCGCGCCGTTGCCGTTCGCCGACGCCTCGCAGCAAACCGTTTGCCTCGAGCACACGGTTCATCATCTCGACTCGGTCGACGGCGTGTTCCGCGAGATCGCCCGGGTGCTGGCGCCCGACGGCGTCTGCGTGCTGATCGATTTCGATCCGCGTTGCTGGTGGAGCCGCGTTTTTCTATTCGGATATCCGTGGATCAAACGAATGCGGATTCCCTGGCCGATTGCGGAAGCAGTGTACCGTTCACTGCGGCGGTCGCTGTCGTTCGCCGAACTCGAACGGCTCGCGGCCGCGGCCGGGCTGCGCGTCGTGCACCGGGCGCGCCGTCGTCTCGATCACCTTCTGATCCTGGCGCGGAATTCGTAGCGCGGCGACGCGCCGTTCAGCAGGCGACGCAGGATGGTCTTTCCCGCCGATACAGCGCGTTATAGAGACACGAGGGAACGAAGCCGTCGGGCGTCAGGTACAGCGTGTTGCACTGGCCGTTGTCTTCGATGTGCATCGCGCCCGCGCCGTACATTTTCTCGATGGACAGATACAGGAAATGACCGGGCATGCGGCCCTGGTCGATCGCGGAAAAGTTGCGCAGGATAAACGGCGCTTTCGACAAATACGCGGCGTAGCGCGGCCATTCCCACGGCCGGGTGAGGCGCACCGCGGGAATGAAATCATCGGCGTCGCCGACCAACGGCATGGAAAAAAAACAGACGCGCTGCCGGTAATCGATGTTGCCGGTGACCCGATACACGCGCTGCATGAACCGCGCGGTGCGCAGCCAGTCGGCGCGGGTGATATGGGCGTCGGTCTGCGCGGCGATGAGCTCCATCACGTCTTCGGCGTGCAGATGCTCGGCGGAGAGGTCCATCGTGTTGCGACCCAGCGGTGAGCCCGGGAGCAGCGCGATGTGGTGCACCGCCGGCTGCCGGAAGCCGAAGCGAAGCAGTTCGCCGAGCTGCCCGTCGTTCACGCCCGCCACCACCATCACCGCCAGGCAGACTTTGAATTTCAGGTCCGTCATCGTCTGCAGGACGCGCAGCTTCAAGTCGAGCAGATCGCGGCCGCGCAGGGTGAGATAGGTGGCGCGGTCCAGGCCGTCGAATTGGTAGATGACCCACTGCAACCCGGCTTCGCGCAGTTGCGCGGCGTACCCCGGGTCCTCGAACCGCAGGCCGTTGGTGAGCAGCTTCAGCCGAAAACCCATCCGCAGAATCTCGCGTACGAGGCGCGGCAGATCGGGGTGCAACGTCGGTTCGCCGCCGAGCAGCGCGATCTCCAGCCGCCGATGCGGCAACGCGGCCAAACGCGAAAGCAGATAATCGGCATCGATTTGCGTGGTCGGACGGCTGCCCGCGGCGGTGAAGCAGACGGGGCAGCGCAGATTGCAGTCTTCGGTCAGATCGACGGCGATGATCTTGGCGTCGTTCACGTCCACCAGATGCGGCAGGTCATGGGTCGCCGCCGGGCGCACGATGCGCGTCAACTCGCGATAGAAAGCCGCGTCCTTGCGCCACAGGGTTTTGCGGCGGCCGTGTTCCGGACAGTCGCGCGTCAGAAACAACGCGCCGCCTTCTTCGCTGACCGTGGCCGGCAGCACGCGGCCGCACTCCGGGCACGCGCTCCGGCATGGTTCGAACGGCGCGCGGGCGGGCGACTCAGCCATGCGTCGCACTCCCGCGGTAGAGAATGTTGTACAGGCAATTCGGCGTAAAGCCGTCGCGGGTCAGATAGGCTTTGGTGCAATTCTTCGCGTCGTCAAAATCCAGGCAGGCGCGGTTTCGGAATTTTTCCACGACGACGCCCAGCAGATGCGGATTCTCCGGCGCCTGGTTCCATCGCGCGATGGTCCGCAGCGCGCCGGCCAATCGCGCCGGGCGGCCGAGACCGGCCGGCGAAACGAGCGCCCGGTCGATCGGCATCAGCACCTTGCCGGCGTGCAGCGCGGCGACGTCCGGCTCCGCGCCTGAACGCGCCAACTCGCCGCGGTGATAACCGTCGTGGTAGAGAAACAAACCGTAGCAGCAGGTGCGCGCCTTGTACGCCAGGTTGCCGGTGAGCCGGGCGAAACGCTGGCCTTCGCGGATGCCGCGCACGAAATCCGTCTGACGAATCCGGCCGCCCGTTTGTTTTTCGAGCAGGGCGTTGAATTCGCCGGCCTCGAGATCGACCGGTTGTTCTTTCAATTCGCTACGGCCGATGTTGGCCGCCGGCAGGAAGCCGATTTGGACGATGCGCGGATGGCAGAGGGCGAAATGCAGAATGCGCCCGACCTGATCGTCGTTGACGCGCGGCACGATCATCGAAGCCAGCACGATCGTCATCTGGTAGTAGGTCAGCCGCTCGATGATTTCCATTTTTTCGTCGAGCAGCTTCCGGCCGCGCAGGGCCAGCATGATCTCATCGCGGAAACCGTCGAATTGCAGAATGATCCAACGCAACCCGGCCGCGCGCAGCGCCTCGATCCGCGCGGCGGTCAGCAGCGTGCCGTTGGTGATCAGCTTCACCAGGTGGCCGCGCCCGGCGATGTAGCGCACGAGGTCCGCGAGGTCTTCGCGCAAGGCGGGTTCGCCGCCGAGCAGCGAGATCACCATCGGCCGCGGCAGCCGGTCGATGCGCGAAAAGATTTCCTGCCGCGACAAGTCGGGCGGCGGTTGGCGGTTCGCATTGGTGTAGCAGATCGGGCAGTTGAAGTTGCATCGTTCCGTGACGTCGATATAGACGTCGCGGTACGCCGGCAGGAACGATTCGACGTCGCGACAATCGTCCGGGATGCGCTGTTCGTTGCCGCGGTCGACATCGCGATCGATCTGGCGATAAAAATCACCGGACCGCAGAAACGGCCGCACCGACTCGCCGTGTTGCGGACAGGCGACGGTCATCGCCAAGCCGACGCCGTCGTCGCCGATGGCCGCCGGGACAAGTTGTCCGCAGGCGGGACACAGCGAGCGAGTCTGGCGACGGAACACGGCCACGCGGACGATCCCCCTCGGTCAAGATGATAGCGGACACCGCGAAAAAACGCACGCCCGAATCCGCTCGAATACGTCAGCGGGAATCGCGGCGATTTGCCCGCGCGGCGGAGGTTTGCTAGGCTGGCGCGTAGGTGGGACGTCGTACGACCACCTCTCTCGGGATGGCTATTTTCGCCGACGATTCCGATCAGGCGATCATCGTCGGTCAAGCGGCGGGTTTGCCGGATGCGAATACTGTTGACGGTCGCGCCCGAAATCAGAGCCGCCCTGTTCCCCATGTCAAAAGTTCAGTTGATGGGCGCGAAATACCCGCCGCTCGGGGTGCTCTACCTCGCCGCGACGTTGCGGCAGACCGCCGACCACGAATTGCGCCTCGTCGATGCGTGGGACTTCCGCTCGTCCACGCGAGAAATCGAGCCGCTGCTGCGCTCGTGGCAGCCGGAGGTCGTCGGCATTTCGGCCACCACGTTCGTTTTCGGGCGCGTGGTCGAGCTCGCGGATCTGGCCAAGGCGGTCAATCCCGCCGTCCACGTCACGATCGGCGGTTATCACAATTATTTTTTTCCCGCCGAGACGCTCGCCCGGCCCAGCGTGGATTCGGTCGTCATCGGCGAAGGCGAGAGCACGTTCGCCGAGTTGATCGACGCGCTCGCACATGGGCGTTCGCTCGCGGGGATCGCCGGCCTCGGCTACAAGGTCGACGGCCGGCGCCAATGGAACGAACCGCGGGCGCCGCTCCAGGAGCTCGACCGGCTGCCGTTTCCCGCGCGCGACCTGCTTTCGCCGGGGCAGGTCTATACGTACAGCGCGGATTCGGACGTGAAGACGGCGACGATTCTTTCCAGCCGCGGCTGCCCTTATCACTGCGTATTTTGCTCCGCCGCCGAGCGCTACTATCACACCCGTTCGCCGGAGAACGTCCTCGCCGAAATGGTCGCCTGCCGGCGCGAAGGCTACCGGCAATTCAACTTCGTCGACGAGTCGTTCAACCTCGATCTGGCGCGCGTGAAGCGCCTTTGCGACCTGTTGATCGAAGAGAAATTGGACGCGACCTGGACGTTCCGCGGCCGCGTCGACCGGTTCGACGAGGAATTGGCCGAGAAACTTTCGCGGGCCCGGTGTACGCGGATCAATTTCGGTTTGGAGTCGGGCTCCGATCGCGTGCTGCAGACGATCCCCAAGGGCGCGACCACGGCGGACGGGCGGCGCGTCTTTACGCTGTGCCGCAAATACCGGCTGCCGACCGTCGGCTATTTCATCGTCGGCCTGCCGGGCGAAACCGATGAGGAAGTCGGGCAGACGGTGCGCTACGCCATGGAATTACGCCCCGACTTCGCCCAGTTCAATTCGCCGTATCTCATCCCCGGATCGCCGCTGTACGCGCGCGCGATCGACGAAGGCGTGCTCGACGCCGACTATTATCGCGCGTTTGTGCGTAACCCGTCCGGCGTCATCGCGGTGCCGGTCTATCTGGGCCGCCGCACCGCCGCGCAAGTCCAGGCGCTGGTGAGCGGCGCGTATCGCCGTTTCTATCTGCGGCCTTCCTATCTGCTGGCTCGGCTGCGGGAGCTGCGCAGCGCGAGAGAGTTTTGGAAAAAGTTCAAGATCGGCCTGGCGCTCATCTGGTACGTCGCCCGTCGCCGGAGCGCGTGACGATTTTTAGTTCAGCGATTCAGCGCGACGGCCGCCACCCGCTGGATGAGCCGCAGGGCCTGGCCGGGATGCGCCAGCTTGCGCGCCAGAAAAAGCAGCGGACCCGGTCGGCAGTAAAAACGCAGGTAGGCCCACTTCTGCAACAGCCACAGCCGGCGTCGCGACAGGCGCCGGGGCACGTCGCTCATCCGGTCGTAGAAGTGATCGCGCCAGTCGGTCCGCAGACCGAACTCCGCCACGAGCCGCTGATGAATCTCGGTGCCCGGGTGCGGCGTGAAGTAGAAGAACGACGCCATGTCGAGCGGCAGCGACGCGGCCAGCCGAATCGTCTGGCGAGCGTCGGCGAGTTCTTCGGTCGGGTAGCCCAGGATAAAAAAGCCCAGCATGCTGAAGCGGGTGACACGCCGGATCAGCCGCACCTTCTCGATCAGCACCGCGAGGCTGGTGCAGCGCTTCATGTCCGCCGCAACCCGCTCGGAGCCGGACTCGATGCCGACGTAAACCTCGTAACACCCGGATTGCTCCATCCGGTGCAGGATTTGCTCGTCGAGCGTATCGAGCCGCAGCCCGCTGGGGCAACGCCATTTCACGCCCAAGTCCAGTTCGATCAGGCGGTCGCAAATCGCGAGGGCGTGCTCTTTGATCAGCGTGAAGTTGTCGTCGATCAGGCAGAAGTTGCGGATGCCGAAATCGCGGCGCAGCCGCGCGACTTCCTCACCCACGACCGCGGCCGAACGCCGGCGAATGAGGCGCCCGTTCATCAGACCGGCGCTGCAATAGGCGCACGTGAATGGGCAGCCGCGCGAGGTCTGCACCGGCACGTAGACGTTGCCTTCGTAATCCACCGGATAGGTGCGCGGCGGCATCTGCGAGAAATCCGCCCAGCCCAACGCGTCGAGGTCGGGCGGAAAATCCTGGGCGTTGCGTCGGGTGGTCGGCCCGTCGCGCCAGATCAGGCCGGCGACCTGTTCGGCCGGCCGCTGACCTTGCAGATGCTCGAGAAGCTGAGGAAGCGCGCGCTCCCCTTCACCGGCCATGCCGAAGCGAACCCGCGGCGACACGTGGGCGAACAGCTCCGCGCCGATCCCGGTCGGAAACGGACCGCCGACCGCCATCGTCGCCGCCGGGCAAAGCGGCGTGAACTGCTCGGCGAGCAGATTGATCGCCGCGACATCCAGGCTGAAAGTCTTGAACCCGATGAAGTCCGGGCTGACGCGCCGGACCATCGTCGCGACGGGTTCCCGATGCCGCCGTTTCTTCAGCGCATCGTGGATGAAAACTTCGTGCCCGGCGCGGCGCAACGCGGTGGTGAGATAACCCAGCCCGAGGTCCGGCCCGGCGGTATTGTAAAGGTGCGACGGATCGGGGCGAATTAGCAACACACGCATGGTTTGGTCTCATGTCCTCGCGCGGTATGACGATGGTTCGGTATCATCTTTTGCCGGTGTTGTCAAAACCAGCGGATGCCGATATCAAATTATTTTCACTAATCACGCGGCGCAAACAAACCGCATGACAAGCCTGCCCCTACGGCGCTACAATCTGATCATCAAAATGCCGGAAGAAAGAACGGATCAACCATTGGGAAACGTAGCTTAGGAGCGTCACGTGCACACGGCGTCGCGAATTCTGCTCACTTCGGTCTTTGGTCCGTACGGCGTGGACGACGCCTACGGCCGCAAAGAAAACATCATGGAGCTGTTCCACAACCAGGTGACCCGCGAGCAGGGCTTGTTCTCGCCGCGGTTCCGCCACCAGAGTTTCGGCCTCTACCTGATCGCCGAGAACCTGCGCGCGGATACGACGGTGCTCGATTTCCCTTCCGCGCGGCGTTTCGTGAAAGAGCTCACGCGACGGCCCTATGACTACGTGGGCATTTCGTTCATTCTGCCCAACTTCGTGAAGGCGCGACGGATGGCCGAGCTCGTCCGCCGTCACGCGCCGCAAGCGAAGATCATTCTGGGCGGCCACGGCGCCGCGATCCCCGACGTCGAGCGGCTCATCGACTGCGATCACGTCTGCCGCGGCGAAGGCATTCGGTTCATGCGCCAATTGCTGGGCGAAGATGTCGACCGGCCGATCTCGCATCCGGTGCTTTCCATCGCCTTCCGCAAACACCTGATGGGCGTTCCGCTGCCCTCCGACGGCGTGATCATGATGCCGGGCGTCGGCTGCCCGAACGCGTGCCGCTTCTGCTGCACGAGCCATTTCTTCGATCGCGAGTACACGCCGTTCTTCCGCACCGGCCGCGAGATTTTCGATTTCCTCGCGCGCGCCGAACGCGAACGCAAACTCACCGACATCTGGGTGATGGATGAAAACTTTCTCAAGCAGCGCAGCCGCGCCGAAGAACTGCTCGCGGAATTGGAGCGCCACGGGAAGTATTACGGCTTCTACTTGTTCAGTTCGGCCGAAGCGGTGCGGGCGGTCGGCGTCGAGTTTCTCAAACGCCTGGGCGTGACGTTCCTCTGGCTCGGTCTCGAAGGGCGGCAAAGCGAATACGAGAAAACCAAAGACGTGGACCTGCCGGCGATGGTGCGCGAGCTGCGCGCGGTGGGCATCACCGTGCTCGGATCCGTCATCCTGTTCACCGAGCGCCACGACCAACGTACGATCCACGAGGACATCGACTTCGCCATCGAGTCCGGATCGGACTTCATCCAGTTCATGCAACTAGCCCCGTGGCCGAACACGCGGTTGTATCAGGAATACCGCGCCGCCGGCCTGTTGCGCGAGGACATGCCGTATGAGGAATGGCACGGCCAGCGTTACATCTGGTACCGGCACCCGCACTTCACGCCCGCGGAGGCCGACGTTTTTCTGCGCGACGCGTTTCAGCGCGTGTGGGACGAGATGGGCTGCTCGGTGCTGCGCATGATCGAGACGACGTTAAACGGCTATCTGTCGACGCTCGGCGCGACCGACGCGCGACTGGCCGCGCGGCACGAATACTACACGCGCACGTGCCATAGTTTCTATCCGGTGCTGTCGGTCATCCGAACCCACGCGCACAATCGGTTGGAGCGGGATTACGCCGCGCAGGTCATCGCGCGCTACGACGAGGCGTTCGGCCCGCCCGGCGCGACGCAACACGCGAAGATCGCCATCGCGCAAACGCTCGCGGCGATCGAGGCCGCGCGCATTCGGCTGATCGGCAATCTGCGCCAGCCGCCGACCGTCGTCACGCACTTCCCGCCGACGTAATTGAGCCCGTGCGGCGTGTGCCATAGTTTTGAACCGCAAGGTTCAAAGCTGTGCCGTGTTTGAACCAGCACCGCCTTGGTCTCGCGGCCAAGACTATGCCACACGGAAGACGGCGCCAGCCCGTCACCGATTCCGGAAATCGAGAATCTCCGGCTCGAACTCCGACACCTTCACGCGAAACTCGCGGCGAAATCCTTTCGCGTCGCCGTTGAGATGAAACGGCATTTCGCGGTCGAACTCGATCAGCACCTCGCGCGCGAGGTAATCCCAAAACCGCTCGCCGCGATAACGGCCTTGGTATATCGCGCGCACATTCCATAGCGCGGTCGGGATGGCGAAGTCGGCGATGCGCAGATTCATCCAGCCGTGCCTGGTCAGCGCAAACGGGTACATCACGAAGCCGTAGCCGCCCATACGGACCGTGCCGAAGCCGACCCAGATCGCCGACCCTTCGTAGATCAGCCCNNAGGTTGGTCACGCGCACCTTGGTCCGCAGTCCTTTCGACAAAATATGCGGCAGGGTTTTGAAAAACAGCGCGGCCCAGTAGCCCCCGAGCCCGCGGAAGAATCCGGCGAGCGGCCCGCCGGCGAAACGCCGATTCAGCGCGACGAAGGAATTGATCGTCAGCCCGTCGAGCCCCATGCCGCCGCGATCGAAGAGTCGGCCGTCTACCTCGAGCAGATTGCAGCGCGCGAAATGAAGATCGGACCACGCGGCGTCGCGCACCTTCTCCACGGGTGTGATTCCGCCGGGCGTGTTCATTTGCGCGGCCCAACCGTTGCCGGCGCCGAGCTTCAAGAAACCGAAGGCCGGCGCGCGACAGGCCGCGCCCGTTTCGTTTTGCGCGCGAACGCACTGCGCCACGCGATTCATCAGGTGCATCGCCGTGCCGTCGCCGCCGCCGCAAAACACCAGCGGATATTGCCGCGCCACGATCTCGGCCAGCGCCTGGTCCGCCGCTTCTTCCGTGTCGGACGCGTAAATATCGTCGGCCGGCATGATCCGCCGAAGCTGCTCGACGATGGCCGGCCCGGCATGGCGCGCGTTCATGTTCAGCAAAACGGCGAACGACGGTTTGTTCATTCGACGGTCCCCTCGCCTCGCGCGGCTTGGCCGTCGGCGCGCACCAAGGCGTCGGTGATCGTGCGATACGCGATGTTGGTCGCCAGGGTCAGCTCCGCGGCGAGCCACGACCGTTTGGCGACCTGCCCGCCGACGCGCCGCAGAATTTTCGGCCAGCGGTAGACCTGCTGCTGCGCGCGAATCCATTCCTCGCGCAATCGTTCGCGGCTCATCTGTTTCGGCAGATACGGCACGAGATTCCAGCCGCTGGTCAACCACCACTTCGGCAACACCAGCCGGTTCTCGCGCTCGAACTGCTCGTAGATTTCCGTGCCGGGAAACGGCGTCAGCAGCGTGAACTGCGGCACGTCGATCCCCACCGCGTTCACGAATTCCACGGTGCGGTTAAAAATGTCCGGCCCGTCGGTGTCCATGCCGAAGACGAACGAGCCGATGATGAAGATGCCCAGGTCGTGAATTTTTTTGACGCGTTCGACGAAGCGCGTCGGGTCGAGGCGCTTCTTCATCGCGTCGAGCGAGGCCTGCGCCACCGATTCGAAGCCGATGAAAAACCCGACCGCGCCGGCCTTCTTCAGCAGGTTCAGCATCTCGTCGTCTTGCAGCACACGCAGCGATGTCTGGGCGGTGAACTTCTTGCGCAGTGGAACCAGGCGCGTCAAAAATTCCTTGGCGTAGATGGGGTCCGCGCCGAGGTTGTCGTCGGAGAACGCGATGTGGTTTCCTTCCAGGCTTTCGATTTCCGCCAACACCTCGGCGATGGGCCGCGTCCGCACTTTCCGCCCGTGAATTTTGTGCACGATGCAGAACACGCAATTGTTCGGGCAGCCGCGCGTCATCTGAATCAGGTTGAGCGTGCGGTAGCCGTGCGGGTCCAGCAAATCGCGGCGCGGATTCGGCAGGCCGCGCAGATCGGCGAACTCGGTCCGCCGGTAAAAAGGCTGGAGGCGGCCGGCGCGGAAATCGGCGATCAGCCCGGCGAGCTGACCCTCGGCCTCGCCGATCACCACCGCGTCGCAATGCTCCTTCGCCTCGTCGGGGCAAAGCGTCGCGTGGATGCCGCCCATGATCACCGGCACGCCGCGGGCGCGATATTCGTCGGCGACCTGATAGGCCCGCTCGACGACTTCGCTCATCACCGTGATGCCGACCAGATCGGCGTCGGTGTCGAGCGGCGCGGGCTGGAGAATCTCGTCGACGATTTGAATTTCCAAATCCTGCGGCAGCAGCGCCGCCACCTGCGCGAGGGTCATCTGCGGCAGCCGGAAGCCGGCGACGGTTTTCGCCTCGGCGAGTTTGGCCTTCGGTGAGATGAGCAATACCTTCATGGTTCCACGAGGTCAGATTAGATTTGCCAACGACTATAAATGTTTTTCGCCGGATGCCAACCGCAGGTCTTGGTCACGTGTGCCATAGTCTTCGCCGCGAGGCGAAGGCTGTGCGCGTACGAAGGCAAGTACACAGCTTTGAGCCTGAAGGCTCAAAACTATGGCACAGACCGTCGTTCGTCCCTCCGGGACGACTGAATTTAGCCCACCGTTTTAACGGTGGGTTCTGGCCGTATTCCTGAGCCCCGCAGGGGCGGTATCCGCGAGCCCAGGGCGTCAGCCCTGGGAAGGATCCGACCAAATCACGCGAGCCCTGAAGGGGCGACATCGACGCGGACCAAGTTACCCGATGACGCCCTTTCAGGGCTCTGTTGGATGGGCGCTCCCCGACCCAGGGCTGACGCCCTGGGCTTACGAATGGCGCCCTTTCAGGGCTGGCGGCACATCGGCGTAATCTTCCAAAGGATAGGCTCAAACGTTAACGGTGGGTTTCGATCAACTCTCGAAACGTCCGGCACAGCGCATCAAAATCTTCCGGCTTGGGAAACGATTCGGGCAACGTCGGCATGTCCTTGCCGAGCGCGGCGTACATGTCGAGGCCCAGCGGATTATACGGCAGCAGCTCCACCCTCGCCGCGCCCAACTCGCGCAACAACGCCGCGAGGCCGCGCAGATTTTCCGGCGTGGCGGTGACGCCCGGAATCAACGGCGCGCGCGGCAAGACTTCGACGCCGCCGTCGGCCAGCAGCCGGCGCAGGTTGGCGAGGATCATGCGATTGTCCTGCCCGGTGTGTTTTCGATGCTCAGCGGGGTCGGCGAATTTGAGATCGAAAAAGATTCCGTCGAGCCACGGCAAAATTTTTTGGGCGAAAACATCGTAATCGAAAAACCCGCAGGTTTCCAAAATCACGTGCACGCCCTCGGCTTTCAACAAACGAAGCAGCGCCTCCACGTAATCGGGAAACATCGTCGGTTCTCCGCCGGATAGCGTGACGCCGCCGCCGGAGTGGCGAAAGAAAGGAAGGTCGCGCAGGACGAGCCGGGCCAATTCCTCCGGTTCATACGACGCGCCGATCAATCGCAAGGCGCCGCCGGCGCAAGCGGCCGCGCAGGTTCCGCATCGCCGGCAGCGGTCGCGCGAAATGCGCGCGGGGTTCGCCAAGTCGATGACGTGCTGCGGACAGGCGTCTTGGCAAAGCGCGCACTCGATGCACTTGTCGCGTGAGAAGGCGATCTCCGGCCGCGCGTCTTGCGCCTCGGGGTTGTGACAAAAACTGCAGCGCAACGGACAGCCTTTGAAGAAGACCACGGTACGGATGCCGGGGCCGTCCGCCGCGCTGTCGCGTCGAAGATCAACGATGAGCGGTTGTGCGGCCATGACGTGGTTCAGGAGATCAGCGACCAGAACTGGGACAGCGCTGATTGGCGCAGCAGCTCCCGCGCGAGAAAGCCGAACCGATAAAAGTAATTGTAGTTCCCTTGCACCTGGGCCGAGTTTTCCAGCGCCAGGTCGAGAACATCTCCCCCTCCCGATTTGGCGAACTTGAGGAGGGCGTGGTGGTCGGCGAACGTAACGCGCACATCCCAGGGTTTCGCCTCTTCTTTATCGACGCACATTTTGCCGTCGGCGAAGATCGCGCTCGCGGCGATGCGCTCGCCCTTGATTCCCGTGCGCACGACAACAACGCCGTTGAAGCCGGCGACGAGCTTGGCGTATTCCTTGTCGGTGTCGATCTTGTGTTTCATATACGCCAACAGGATTTCCAGCGCTTGGTCGACGATCGGATCAACCACTGCGTCGGCTGCTTTTTGGATCAAGCCCGGGATGCCGCCGTCGTGTTTTTTCATTTTTGATCTCCCGCTTCGACCACTTTTTGCTGACTCGGGGTCAGCGGAATCACCTGTCCCGCGGCGAAACCGTACTCCGTTCGCGCGATGATTTCCTTTTGCATCTTTGGGGTCAGGTCTTTGAAGTACGCGGTGTAGCCGGACACCCGCACCAGCAGCTCGGGCTTGGGGTGTTGCAAAGCGTCACACAGCGCCTCGCGCCCCATCATGTTGAATTGGATTTCCACGCCGCCGCTTGCCGTCTTCTGCTTTTTGGCGCCGCCGCCCTGGAAGTAGCCCTTCACGTAAGCTTCAAATCGATCGAGGTTCGCCTGTTGGTTTCCCGTGGCGTCAAAGCTGATGTTGAGCGCCACGCCGTTGGTCAAAGCGGTCGCCGGCAGCGAAGCCACGGCCAGCAGCGTCCCGGTCAAGCCGGCCGGCGTGTCCGACACCGGCGTAATCCCGCTGGCGAAGGGCTGGCCGGCGCTCCGGCCGTTGGGCATGACGCCGGTCAACAGGCCGAAGGCGACGTGACTGGTCATGCTGAAGTAGCCGACGCGGTAAGGTCCGCCGCGATAGTTCCGTTGCGCGCCGAAAGCCGCGGCCAGCTTTTGGGCGATGCGCGCGGCGAGTTGGGTTCCCGGCGAGTCCTGGCGGCCGTAGCGTCGGTCTTCCTGCTTCAAGAGCGCGACCAGTTGCTTGTCTTTTTTCCCGGCGAATTTTCTATTCATCGCCTGCAGCAAACCATCCATGTCGACCGTCTTGTCGGTGTAGACGACCTGCTGAATCGCGGCCAGGGAATCCGCCGCATCGGCCAGACCGATGATCGCGACCCCGGAGGAATTATAGACGGCGCCGCCTTTGGTGACGTCCAGGCCCTTGTTCAGCGGCCCCTCGAACAAGGCGGACAGCGTCGGCGTCGGGGTGTAAGCCTGGTGGGTTAGGCCGAGCCAGTTGTTGAGAGTGACGACATCCTCGATCATCTTGCCGATCTGGCCCTCAAACGCCCGGTAGAACTCATCGAATGTGGCGAAGTCGCGGGGATCGCCGGTCTGGGCGCCGATGATCGGGTCCTTATCCGTGAGGCCGGTATGCCGGTGGCGGCCGTTGTAAAGCGTCCATTCCAAAACGGCCGGCAGATTGATCAGCACCGAGCCGGTGTGTCCGAAATGACGACCGGCGCTGACCGGTTCGATACAGCCGACGATGCCGTAATCGTGCGCGTGCGCCGCCGCGAGTCCGTTGTCGATCAACGCCGGAATGATCGCCTCATCGTTGTGAATGGCCGGCGTGGCGCCGGTGCGGAGGTTGGCCAGTCCCAAGCGGCGAAGATAGCCGGCGTCGTTTTTCGCCAGGTGGACCCGCGCGTTCAGATTCGGGTCGCGCAGCCGCATCATTTCGATGGAATCGATGATCAGATAGGTGACTTCATTCACCGCATCTTCGGTCTTGCTGGTGGTCGGGTTGAAATTCACGCCGCCGATGGTGATCGCCTGATTTGAGCCCGTGCCGCCGTAAAGCTGCTCGCCGGCTTCGGGCATCATCGGGACGTGATCGCCGATCTTCAGCCAGAGGTGGCAGAGCAAATCCCGCGCGTCGTTCAAAGCCGTCTTGGTCGCCTGTTCCCCGCCCGTCGCCGTCGCCGCCTGCAGATCGTGCTGAAGCAAGGGACCAAGAAGCTGGTCGAGCCGACCCAGGCTCATCGCGGCGTTCTGGTTTTCCTGGTGCAGCGAAGTCCAACAGACCCACAGTGCGGTGACTCCATCGCGGAACGTCTTGGCCGGCCCGCGCGGAACGCGCTCATACCGCTCGGCGATCTCCAGCAGGTTTCGCCGGCGATCCGTGGCCGGCACTTCCGCCTGCGCCATCTCCCTCGCCCTTTTGGCCAGACGGTCGGCGTAAACGAGAATGCCGTCCAGGGCGATTGCGATCGCTTGATAGAACTCTGCTTGATCCACTTTGCCGGCGTCGGCGGCAGCCTTCGCCTTCTGATTAGCCTCGACGATCACGGCCTTGACGCCTTCGTCGATCACGCGCTGAAAAGAAGGAATCGTGTGCGAAATGCATTCGGTTTTGGTCGTGGTGAAGAACACGAAGTAGAGCATCTTTTCGAACAGCGGCGAACTCAGATTGGCGTTGGGCGGCTCGTGGATCAGGCGCGCCCGCTCCATGATCGAGTCCTTCATCCAGTGCGAGAAGACCAGGCGGTCGAGAATCTCGGCGTCGGTCAGATCGAGAATCTCAGGGTCGGTCAAGGCGGGAATCTCCGCGCCGGTCAAGCCGTGAATCTCGGCGTCGTTCAACCAGGCTCGGTGCGTCTTCGTCGTTTCAAGGTAAAGGGGATTGGCCGCTCGTTCGGAGATCGAGTAAAGCTCTGGCCAGATCGTCGACGCCAGAAACTCCGGGAACAACGGCACGCCTTTGAACTTGGAAGTCGTGGACCCGGCCAGCGGCGACTCATCGACCCACTTGTCTTCCAATTCAAATGGCTGACTCTTGCCGTCGCTCGTTCTTTCCCTGGCGGTGGTGTGCCAGACGATCGGCGTGCGGTTCGCTTGGACGTAATGGTATGTTTTCGCCTTGTCCAACACGGAGATCTTGTCCTGGCCCAGCAAGCCGTGCTCCCGGTGGTACTTGGTCACCAGGTAGGCGCGCTCGATGCAGATCTCCGGCATGGCGCGAAAGTAAGCATTCCGCCGGCTTTCGACGGAGCCGGCGATCGGCTGCCGTGGGAAATCAGGGAATAAGCGCAAATACTCGTTCATGGTCCTCCCCTCCGAAAACATCGGGCGTGTTGGATCGCCGGTTTTTTTCTGTTGGCGCCGCTGACTTTTTGCCGACTTAGACCGCCCCGAATCTTCGGCCGACAATTAGTCTTTTTTTCCCTCCGCGTCTATTGTAAGATGCCAATTTGTGCAATAACAAGAGTAGTTACGCAAAAAAATCAGGGGCGTTCCGGCTCTTTCACGATCACGGTGGTCGCGCCGGAAAGAGACGATTGGGCTTCAAATTCGAGGTGGTGGGAGGCGGCGGCGGTATTGCCAAACCGAAAGATATTTCATTTGATTGACCGTTTTTCTTCTTCCGCGTCGAAACCGACCGCCCAGCTTCGTTCCGTTTTCAGGGGGGAAACGCGTGGCGCTTAAGGCCGGCCAACCAGCAAGACGAGTCGCCGCGAATACGTGGCTCGGCGTTCTGTTGCTGCTGATCGCGGTTTCGCTTCTCTCCTGCAATCCCTTCGCCTCCGCCCATCCGGCGCCCGCGGCCCGCGACGGGCAAATCGACCTCTCCCAGTGGAGCTTCGAGACCAAAGGTCCGGCGGTGCTGCGCGGCATGTGGCGATTCGCCTGGTTGAAGGACGACCCGAATTTCGCCCGCACTGATTTCGATGACTCGCATTGGGACACCATCGACTCGCAAGAAGGCTTCAACCGCAAGGTCCACTCGCGGGAGGGCTACGCCTGGATGCGGCTGCATATCCTGCTGCCGCCGAATCCCACCGGCGTCATTCCGCTGGCGCTGGACATGCTGCCGTTCAGTTCCTGCTCCGAAGTGTATCTCGACGGCGTGAAGCTGTTTACCAACGGGCGGGTCGCCACGACCAACTCGGAAGACCGGATCGCCGAGATGATGCCCCGCTTGCTGCCGATTTCGGTGGCGCCCGGCCAGCGCGAGATCGTGATCGCGGTGCGCGGCGCCAATTACGATCGGCTGGTCGGCGGGATGACCGACAGCCCGCGTCTGGGCCGCCTCGATCAACTCCAGTTGCATCGCTGGCGCAAGGATCTGTGGGATACGGTCGTCGTCGGCATCTACGTTCTCCTGATCCTCTATCACGTCTTCTTCTGGCTGTACCGGCGGGNNCTTTATTTCTCGGCGTGGTGCACCTGCGTCCTGCTGCGGATGACCTCGCTCAACTTCTTTTTTGAACGCACGTTCCCCCATTTCGATATCTTTGCGCTGCGCTTCAAGTTCGAGTACATGGGACCCGCGCTGGCGATGTTCACGCCGGCGTTCTACGCGATCTTGTATCCCAAGGAGTTTCCCAAACGGATCGTCCAAGTCAGCAACGTCGCGGCCGTCGCGGAGTTTCTCTTTCCGATCCCCTTGTCGCTTCACGCGTTCTCGGCGGTGTTGCCCGTCTACCAGAAGGTAGTCGGATTTTCGCTGATCGTCACCTGCACCGTCATCACCATTCCGCTGATCATGGTTCTGGTGCGGAGAAGGCAGGGCGCCTTCCTCGTGTGGGGTGGGTGGATTCCGATCTGCTGGGGCGCGATGAACGACCTGGCTTACGATTGGGGTCTGCCGGTGACCGGCAACCGGATCCAGTACGTCGGGTTGATCTTCGTCATCCTCAACGCGGTCGTGCTGGCCATCCGCTCGGCCACCGCCTTCCGCACGGCCGAACATCTCTCGGCCAACCTGCAGCAGGAAGTCGACGCCAAGACCGTGGAATTGAAGAAAAAGAATATCCAGCTTCAGGACCTGGACCGGCAGAAGACGCTGCTGTTCCAAAACATCAGCCACGAATTTCGCACGCCGCTGACGTTGATCATCGGGCCGTTGACCGCCGCGCTCGGCGCCGACCATACGGGCTACTCGCCGCTCTCGCGTGAGCAATCGATGGTCATGCTGCGCAACTCACAGCGGCTGCTGCAGTTGATCAACCAACTGCTCGATCTGTCGAAGCTCGAAGCCGGCAAGATGCAGTTGCTCGTGCAAAAGAACGATCTGGTGAAGATGCTGCTGCAGGTCGTCAGCTCGTTTGAATCGCTCGCCGCGCGCAAAAAAATCCATTTTGACTTCGTTCACGACGACGACCGGGTCGAGGTTTATTTCGATCCGGAGAAAATGGAAAAGGTGTTCTTCAATCTGCTGTCCAACGCCTTCAAGTTCACCGCGGACGGCGGCAAGATTCAGATTCGGCTCAGTCACCGCGGGCAGGAAGCGCTGGTCCGCTTCGCCGACACCGGCGTCGGCATTCCGGCGGAAGAACTGCCGCACATCTTCGAGCGCTTCCGGCAGGTGGACGCCTCCTCCACCCGCCAATTCGGCGGCACCGGCATCGGCCTGGCCCTGGTCAAGGAGTACGTCGATCTGCACCACGGCCGCGTGGACGTCGAAAGCCGAATCGGCCGCGGCACGGAGTTCACCGTCGTGCTGCGGCTCGGCGCGGAGCATTTCGCGGCGGAGCAACTGGCGAGCGAAGAGACGGAAGCTCCGTCGCCCGGCCAGTTCGCGGAGATGGACACCGCGGTGCGTTTCCTGCATCTCGAAACCACCGGCGCCGGGGCGTTGGCCAAAGCCGAATTAGGCGACGGGCTCGATGAATCCCCCGCGACCAGTGATGGGGCGGCGCCGACGCCGGAATTTTCCGAGACGATTCTGATCGTCGAAGACAATCGCGATATGCGCAGCTATATCAAGCAGACGTTGCAAGCGCAGTTCCGCATCCGGGAAGCCTGCGACGGCGAGGAAGGCCTGCAAAAGGCGCGCGAATTTCGGCCCGACCTGATCCTCACCGACGTGATGATGCCGAAGATGGACGGCTACGCGCTGATTCGCGCACTCGCGCAGCAGCCGGAGACCAAACGCATTCCGATCATCGTTTTGACGGCCAAGGCGTCGGAAGAAATGAAAATCGAAGGCCTGCAGGAAGGCGCCCACGACTTTCTTTCCAAACCGTTCAATCCGAAGGAACTGGCCGCGCGCATCGGCAACCTGCTGGCGCTGGTGCGCAAGGAAAAAGAAATCGACCTGCTCAACCGGCGCCTGCGCGAGAACATCCTGAAGCGCTACCTGCCGCCGGCGCTGATCGAACAGATTCTCGCGGGGCAAACCGGCCTCGACGAAAAACCCCAGAGCCTGCCGGTCACGATTCTCTTTTCCGACCTGGAAAAATTCACCAAGGCCTCGGCGGACCTCCGCGCGCAGGAAATGGCGCGACTGCTCAACGAGTACCTGGGCGTGATGATCGAGGTGATCTTCCGCCACGGCGGCACGATCGACAAGTTCATCG
Organism: Deltaproteobacteria bacterium; assembly: GCA_003170555.1. Lineage (GTDB taxonomy): Bacteria > Lernaellota > Lernaellaia > Lernaellales > Lernaellaceae > FEN-1099. The sequence goes on along the minus strand of PMZC01000042.1, from coordinate 6,906 downwards.
GCGATTCGATCATGGTGATTTTCGGCGCGCCGTGCGTGATGAGCCCGGTGGAGCAGGTCACGCGCGCGGCGGCCTGCGCGGTCGCGATGCAGAACGCGATGGACCGGCTCGACCGCGATTGGAAGCAGCGGGGCGTGCGCGAACTACAGATGCGGATCGGGATGCACCACGGCCCGGTGGTCGTCGGCAACTTCGGCAACCAGCGGCGCCTCGACTTCACCGCCGTCGGGCCCGCGGTCAACTTCGCCTCGCGCATCGAATCGGTCTGCGCGCCCGGGCAGGTGTATGTTTCGGGCGACGTGTGCGATTACCTGCCGAGCCGCAGCTTTGAAAAAGTCGGGAACTTCACGCTGAAAAACATCGAAGGCGAAGTCGCGCTGTATCGCCTGCTGCGGGACGCGAAGTGGGAAGAATTTTTCGACGCCGGCCAATGAGTCCGGCGCGACAAAAATAGAGGCGCCGCGAAGTGACGGAAAAAAACGAACGTATCTCGCTTCAGCCTCTGGCCGAAATCCCCGAGGCCGCGCATCTGCGCATCGTGGAGTTGATCGGCCACGGCGGCATGGGCATCGTTTACAAAGCGAAGGACAGCCGGCGCAACGAGATCGTCGCGGTCAAGGTGCTGCATCAGGACCTGTGCGTCAATCGGTTGTTTGTTCAGCGCTTCCTGCGCGAGGCCGCCAGCCTGGTTGAGCTGTCTCATCCGAACATCGTGAAGGGTTATGAAGTCGGCGGCTCGAACCGCGGCATCTTTTTCACGATGGAGTTCGTCGACGGGCGCGACCTGTCCCAGCTTTCCGCCGAACGCGGACCGCTCGACCCGTGGGTGGTGCTGCAAGTGATGTTGCAGGCCGCGCGCGCGCTTTCCTACGCCTTCGCGAAGGGCAAGATTCATCGCGACATCAAACCGGCCAACCTGTTGCTCACGTCCGACGGCGCCGTCAAGTTGTCCGACTTCGGGTTGATCAAAGGCGAGGACGACCCGGGCATCACCGGCGCCGCGCTGGTCATCGGCACCCCGTACTACATGAGCCCCGAGGTCGTCTCCGGCTGCCAGGATATCGACATCCGCAGCGACATCTACTCGCTGGGCATGACGGTCATTCATCTGCTCACCGGCAGCCCGCCGTTCGCCGGGCAGGACATGCCGGTCGTGATGACCAAGCAGATCACCGACACCGTCGAACTGTCGACGAAGATCAGCGTGCCCGGCGGCGACCGCTTCCGGTACATCCTGTCCAAGATGGTTTCCAAGCGCCGCGAATTGCGCTACCAGACCCCGGATGACCTGCTCGCGGACCTGGAGAAGATCAGCGCCGACGGCCAGTGGGAGGAAGGGCCGATCCCCATGCCGTTCGGACGCCGGCGCGCGACCTCGGCGGCGGCCAACAATCTTTTTTCCGCGCCGACGGTGGAAGCGCCCAAAACCAAGAACGACGCGGTGCTGGATCATTCGCATATTTCGTCGCTGGGCCGTCGGGAAAATCTCACGCGGTCCTATTCCCCCGGCGCCGTTTTGTTTTACGAAGGCGACGACAGCCGCGATTTCTATATCCTGACTTCGGGCAAGTGCGAGGTGCTGCGCTCCGGCAAACGGCTGGCGATCATCGACCAGCCCGGCGCCAGCTTCGGCGAAATCTCGGCCATCCTCGGCGGCCGCCGGACGGCCACCATTCGCGCGCTGGAGCAAACGGCGTGCTCGATCATTCCGCTGGAGCAGTTCAAATTCTTCCTCGCCGAAAACCACGAGGTGCAGCAGCAGGTCATGGAAATCGCGCTGACCCGGCTGAAGGATCTCAACGAGAAGTTCGTTCGCTCGCAGAACGTGGTCGGCCGCGGGAAGATCGCGCTGCGGCGGCTGATCCGGCAGATGGCGATTCTTTCGCCGGCCGATGTGGCGGAAAACGTGCGGGCCATTTATGAAATTTTGGATGCGTTCAAGGAGTAAGCAGATGGAATTGAAAGTACTGGGGTGTTTCGGAAGACTGACTCGTACGACGGCGGCGCCCGGCTTTCTGCTCGACGACCAACTGCTGATCGACGGGGGCACGATCACCTCGGCCCTTAGCGAAAACGAATTTTCCCGCGTGCAGTGGCTGCTCTTGTCGCACGCGCACCTGGATCACATCAAAGAAATCCCGTTCCTCATGCTCTCGCGTTGCGACCTCCAAGCGCCGCCGCTGGTGTTGTCCGCGCTGCACGACGTACTGGAAACCGTGCGCGCTCATTTGTTCAACGACCGCATCTGGCCCGATTTTTCGCGCCTTGGCGATCCGCCGTCACTCATCTATCGCGCCCTTGAACCCGGCCGCGCCGAAATGTTCGGCCCGTACCGCGTGACGGCGATCGAGCTGAGCCATCTCGTACCCTGCGCCGGTTTTGTCATCGAAGGCCCGAAGGCGGCGCTGGCCTACGTCTCCGACACGCGCCGCACCGACGCGCTCTGGCCGTTGATCGCGGCGAACAAAAAAGTCAAAACGGTGGTGGTGGATATTTCTTTTCCCGACCGGCTGGCGAAACACGCGGAGCAGACCGGCCACTACACGCCGTCGTCCGCCGCCGCCGATTTGCGGAAGATCGGCCGCGCGGTTCACGTGCTGGTCACGCACATGCATCCGCATCACGTCGAAGAGATTCGCCGCGAGGTGCGCGATCACGGCTTGGATGCGGAACTGCTGGCGCAAGGCCAGGTCTATCTGATTCCCTGAAACATTTCGTCACGGCACGCGCAGTCGATAACCCACGCCGGGTTCGGTGAGCAGATATTGCGGCCGCGTGGGGTCGGGTTCGATCTTGCGCCGCAACTGCCCCATGTAAACCCGCAGATATTGCACCTGCGTCGTGTTGCCCGGTCCCCAGACCTCGAGCAGCAGTTGCCGCTGCGTGATCAGCTTGCCGGCGTTGCGCGCGAGCAGCGCCAGCATTTTGTATTCGGTGGGCGTGAGGTGGATTTCGCGGTCTTGGACGAACACCTGGCGGCGCGCCAAATCCATGCGCAGCTCCCCGACGGTGAACACCGGTTCGTTTTCGCCGGCGAGTTGTTGGGTGTGGCGCAAGGCCACGCGCAACCGCGCCAGCAACTCCGGCACCCCGAACGGTTTGGTCAGGTAATCATCGGCGCCGGCGTCGAGCGCATCGACCTTGTCCTGCTCCTGGCCGCGCGCGGAAAGCACGACGATCGGCGTCTTGCTCCATTCGCGCAGGCGCCGGGTCACTTCGAGGCCGTCGATGTCGGGCAGTCCCAGGTCGAGCAGAATCACGTCAGGACTGCGCGTCGCCGCCTGCACCAGCGCGTCGCCGCCGGTTTCGGATTCGATCAGGCGAAAGCCGTGGCCGGTCAGCGCCGCGCGCAGGAAACGGCGCATCGGCGGTTCGTCTTCGACCAGCAGCACCAGCGGCGGATTGTCCATGCGGGCCTCAACTCGTTGGCGACTCCTCATTCTCCAACTGTGGCGGCTGGCCGACAATAGGCAAAGTGAAGCGGAACAGCGCGCCGCCGCCGGCCCGGTTTTCGGCCCAGATGCGCCCGCCGTGCGCCTGGATGATCGCCTGGCAGATCGCCAGCCCGAGCCCGACGCCGCCTTTGTTCGCGTCGCGCGGCGAACGGTAGAGCTTGTCGAAAATCCGCGTCTCCTCGCCGGGCGCCACGCCGGGGCCGCGATCGGCGACGTCGACGACGATCATCGCCTCCCCCGCTTCGGCGCCGATTTCAATCGCGCTGCCGGCCGGGGTGTACTTGATCGCGTTCTCCAGCAGGTTGACCAGCACCTGCTCGATCAACAGGCCGTCGATCGGCGCCAGCGGCAGATCGGGCGGCAGTTCGACGCGCACCTCGCGGCCGGCGAGGCGATCTTCCAGCCGCCGCAACGTCGCGCCGATCACTTCCTCGAGCGGCTGCCATTCGCGCTTGACCTCGATCGCGCCCGATTCGAGCCGGGTCATGTCCAGCAGGTTGCGCACCAGCCGGTTGAGGCGGTTGGCCTCCTCGTGAATCGAGGCCAGCAGATCTTTTTGCGTCGCCGACAACGCGACGGTTTGATCCAACAATAGCGTGCTCGCCGCGCCGGTGATCGCCGCCAGCGGCGTGCGCAGATCGTGCGACACCGAGCTGAGCAGCGTGCCGCGCAGCCGTTCGCGTTCGGCTTCCAGCCGCGTGCGCTGGGCCTGGTCGGTCAGCATGATCCGCTCCAGCGCCTGCGCGACTTGCGAGACGAAACCCTGGAGCAGCCGTTTTTGTTCGGGATCGTCGAACTGAAAACGCGATTGCGGGAACAGCCCGATCACGCCGACCGAGCCGCCCGAAGTCCGCAACGGCAAGTAAAGCCCGTGCGAGCCGGCGAGCGTGTCGGAGCCCAACCCCGCCTCTTCCAAGTGCTCCGCCACCCATAGCACGACGCCCTCTTCAATGGGAGGGTCTTCTTGGCCGCCGGCCGCCGCGCGCATATCGGGCAGCCCCCATTCATTGAGCGGGAAAAGTCGGACGCGGCTGTTGAACACCTCGCCCACGTGGCGCGAGACGATGTCGAGCACGGCGGCCTGGTCGGCCGTTTGCGCCAGTTCGCGGCTCATCGCATACAACAAACCGGTGCGTTTTTCGCGGCCCCGCGCCGCCTCGGCCTGCGCGCGCACCCGGCCGGTCAGCCCGCTGATGACCACCGAGGTCAGAATCATCACGCCGAAGGTCAGCACATGCCGCATATCGGAAACGTCGAAGGAGAAGAACGGCGGAATGAAGAAAAAGTCGAAGGCCAACACGCTCAGGACCGCGGTCAACAGCGATGGCCCCAAGCCGGTCCGCAACGAGACGAGCACGACGGCGAGCAGATAGAGCATCGCGGTGTCGGCCGGTTCGTGCTGACCGAGGTAGACGTAGCCGACGCCCGTCGCCGCGGCGACGATGCCGGCCGAAACCAGATAGCCCATCGGACTGCCGGCGGAGCGGCGGCGGGGCAGCGGCTTGGGCGCGGCGGTCGGCTCCTCTTCGCCGGTGGTGACGTAGATGTCGATGTCGCCGCTGTTCACCAGCAAATCGCCGATGAACGAGCCCATGAACCGCTCGCGCCAACGCCACCGGCGCGGTTTGCCCACGACGATCTTGGTGACATTGCGTTCGCGGGCGACGCGCAACAGCGACTCGGCGGCCTGTGTGCCGGGGATGGTGATCACCTCGGCGCCCAGTTGTTCGGCGAGGCGAAGGTTTTGCGACAACCGCGCCTTGGCTGGCTCCGACAGATTCACGTTCTGCGGCGTCTCGATGAACACCGCGATCCACGGCACGCGCAGCGTGTGCGCCATCCGACTCGCCGCATGCAGCAGCCGCCCCGAATACGGACTGGGGCTGACGCCCACCAGAATGCGGTCGGTGACGGCCCACGTCTGTTCGATGCCGTGCGCGCGGCGATACCGGCGCATCTCGTCGTCGACGCGTTCGGCGGTCTGACGCAAGGCGAGTTCGCGCAGGGCGATCAGATTGCCCTGGCTGAAAAATCGCTCGATCGCGCGCCGCGCCTGTTCGGGCACGTAGACCTTGCCCGCGGCGAGGCGTTCCAGCAGTTCCTCGGGCGGCAGATCGACGAGTTGAATCTGATTCGCGTCGGCCAGCACCGAGTCGGGCACGGTCTCGCGCACGGTGACGCCGGTGACCTGGGCCACCACGTGGTTGAGGCTGTCGAGGTGCTGCACATTGACGGTGGTGAACACGTCGATGCCGTGCTCGATCAATTCCTCCACATCCTGCCAGCGCTTGGGGTGGCGCGAGCCTTCGGCGTTGGTGTGCGCGAGTTCGTCGACCAGGATGAGCTGCGGCCGGCGGGCCAGCGCGGCGTCGACGTCGAACTCGTTGAGGCGGATGCCGCGGTATTCGATCGCGCGGCGCGGCAGCACGGTCAAATCCGCGAGCAGCGCTTCGGTGTCCTGGCGGCCGTGCGTCTCGACCACGCCGACCAGCACCTGGCGGCCGGCCGCCTGTTCGGCGCGAGCGGCGAGCAGCATCGAGTACGTCTTGCCCACGCCCGGCGCGTAGCCGAGAAACACGGTCAGTTGACCGCGTGCGGCGCCGCGTTCCGCGTCCTGCACCTGGCGCAGCAGAGCATCCGGATCGGGGCGTCGTTCATTCATGGCGTACGCTCACTCTGATGCGGCTTCATTTCGTCGAGGGCCAGATTCAATTCTAACACGTTCACCCGCGGCTCACCCAGCAGGCCCAGCCAACGGTCTGCGGTGTGCGTGCGGATCAGCGCGTTGACGGCGCTCTCATCTAGACCGCGTACGCGCGCCACGCGCCGCGCCTGGTAGTACGCGGCGGCCGGAGAAATATGCGGATCCAATCCGCTGGCGGAGGAAGTGACGAGATCGACCGGCACAGGCGCGTGGTTGTCGGGATCGACGGCCCGCAGCGCCTGCACGCGCGCGCGCACCGCTTGGAACAACGCCGGGTTCGTCGGGCCGAGATTCGAGCCGTTGGACGACGCCGCGTTGTACGCGAACGGCGCGGTCGCCGACGGCCGCCCCCAGAAGTAGCGCGGATCGCTGAAGGGTTGGCCGATCAGTTGCGAGCCGAGCACCCGGCCGCCGCGCACGATCAGGCTGCCGTTGGCCTGACGCGGAAAAAGAAGCTGCGCGGCGCCGGTGACGAACAGCGGATAGATCAATCCGGTGGCGACCGTGAAGAGCACGATGACCACGAGTGCGGCGCGCAGCATCGACAGCGGTTTCATCGTCCGCCTCCTCAGGCCAGGCCGACGAGCGTCAGGGCCAGGTCGATCAGTTTGATGCCGATGAACGGCGCGACGATGCCGCCGACGCCGTAGATCAGCAGGTGCTCTTTCAGAATGCGCGCGGCGCCGATCGGGCGGTACTTCACGCCGCGCAACGCGAGCGGCACGAGCGCGATGATGATCAGCGCGT
>PMZC01000234.1 GCA_003170555.1 Deltaproteobacteria bacterium | reverse complement strand
GCTTCGCGTGCCCGCGCCACCCGTCGCCACGCGAAGATGTAGGGGTGCGATTCATCACGCCCGATCACTGGATCGCATCTACTCCACGTACAGCCAACAGGCCGCCTGCGTTCCGTCCGCCAAAAACAGCGGCGGATGCTCGACGCGGCAGCGATCCATCACGTGCGGGCAGCGCGGCGCGAAGCGACAGCCGGGCGGGTAGTGCGTGGCCGGATCGACGCGGCCGGGTATCGCTGCTTCGACGCCGCCTTCGTCCAGGCGTTTGACTGCGCGCAGCAGACCCTGCGTGTACGGATGCCGCGGGCGGTCGAACAGCACGCGCACCGGCGCGACTTCGGCGACGCGTCCGGCGTAGAGCACGATCACGCGCTCGCAGGTTTCCGCGACGACGCCCAGATCGTGCGTGATCAGCAGCACCGCGCAGCCGCTCGCCGCGCGTTGCGCCGCCAGCAGCGCGAGCACCTGCGCCTGAATGGTCACGTCGAGCGCGGTCGTGGGTTCGTCGGCGATCAACAACTTCGGACCGGCGGCCATGGCCATGGCGATCATCACGCGCTGACGCATGCCGCCCGAAAGCTGATTGGGATACGCGCGCGCCCCGTCGCGCGGATGTTCGAAGCCGACGCGCGCCAGCGCCTCGACCGCCGCCGCCCGCGCCGCGCGTCGCGCCAGGCCCAGGTGCAGGCGAAACACCTCGGCGATCTGCTCGCCCACCGGAAACACCGGATTCAGACTGGTCATCGGCTCTTGGAAGATCATGGAGATGTCGCGGCCGCGCACACGCCGCAGTTCAGTTTCCTTCATGGCCGACAGATCGCGCCCGGCGAAAACCACGCGACCTTGCACCAGCGCGGTCGCCGGCAGCAGCCGCAGTATCGCCAGGGCGGTGACGGACTTGCCGCAGCCGGACTCGCCGACCAGGCCGACCGCCTCCCCCGCCTCGATGGCCAACGAGACGCCATCCACCGCGCGGGCCAACCCCTCCGCCGTGGGAAAATGAACCACGAGGTTTTCGACGGAAAGCAGCGCCGGCATAGCTGCGGCTAAGGTTTTTTGAATTGATCGAGGCGACGGCGGAATTCATCGGCGCTGATGAGGCCTTTTTCCGCCAACATGTCGACGAGCGTGCGCAGGGCGAGGTCGCTGCCGCGGTTCTCCAGCCCGTGCAGTTCCCCTTCCGGCGTGATGATGACCAGATCTTCCTCCCCACGCGCCGCGTGGTGTTCGATTTCGATCACCGGCGAAATCTCGCTGAGCCCGTGGCTCTCGCGCAGGCCGTCCGGATGATAGCAATACGCGATCGCGCGTTCGATTTCCGACTCGAGCGCCACGACCGTGACCACCATGTGGCCCGAAGTGAACTCCACCTCTTGAATCGCTTTGAAATTGGTCGGGTCGCTCATGGCCAGCAGCAGTTTTTTCACGCCGCGCTGCTGTTTCACCGCCACCGGAATCAGATTGTATTTTTCGCAGATCGGCCGGGGCACGAGCTCGAGCGCTTCTTTGTAGATGTGGCTCTTGCGGAAATTGATCTTGGCTACGCCGAGCTGATAGCTCAACGCATCCAGCAACTGATTTTCCGACAGGTAGCCGGCCTTGATCAGATGCGTGCCGAGCCGGCCGCCCCAGCCGCGCTGGTTGGTCAAGGCGGAAGTGAGTTGCGTTTCGTCAATCAGACCGGCGTCCAGCAGAATCTGCCCGAGCATTTTCTGCATCCGCATGGTTACCTCCCGCTTTCATCGACCAGACGTTGCACGTTGAACCCATCCGGTATCTTCGGCTGAAACAGCGCGGCGTCAACCGGCTGGTTGGCCTTCACTTCCGCCAGGCTGAGCCGCAGCCCCTGGCGCGGGCGCGGACGACGAATCGCCACCTGGCGCGCGATCTCAACCTGGTCGACCGTCTGCCGATGCGACCAGGTGATCACCAGCGGATCGTCGCCGTCGACGGCCAGCAGCACCGGCCGCCGGGTATGCGGATCGAGCCCCACCCGCCACGAATCCGCGGCGTATGTCCACAGGCCTTCCTCGGCTTCGCCTCGCGGGGCGACCGGCCGCCACGCGGCGTCCGGCAGCGACGCACCGCCGGTGAGAATCTCGGTCAGCAGGCGCGGATCGACGCGCAGCCGCAGCAGCGTCTCCGTGGTCTGCGCGGTGGCCGGCCCGATGACTGCCCGGCGGCGGCGGAAGTCCAGCAGCGTGATCTCGTTCTTCGTCACCACCAGGGTCAGCAGCGGGCTGAGGACCGGCGAAAGAACATCGAGCCGCACGCCGCGCCCGACATCGAGCGAAAGCAGCGCATCGGCCACCAGCACGTTGTCGCCGTTCTCCTGGCGCACCGTGCCCGAGCCGGATAACGTCCGCACATTTTGCAGCGGCGCGGCCAGCGCGTCGCGCACTTCCCGGGCCGAGAGCGGCCACTCGATCGACGGCGCGACCCGCGGCGCACAGGCGACCAGCGCCAGCGCCAGGCAGGCCAGACCGACCACGCGGCTATTCACCCAGCTTTTCCTTCACCCGTTTGGCCGTCTCCTGATCCGGATTGAGCGTCAACGCCTTGCGCCAGTACTCCACCGCCTGCGGGCGATGGCCCTGCGCGGCGTAGACATCGCCGATGTGTTCGGCGATCGGCGCCTCGGCCGGCTCGAGCTCAAACGCGTGCAGCAACAGCTTCAAGGCTTCGTCATAGCGCTTCAGGCGGTAGAGCGCCCACGCGTAGCTGTCGATGATGTGCCCGCTGTAGGGCCGCAGCTTCATCGCCCGTTCGAGCAGTTCGCGGGCGTGGTCGAGATTGGCGTTGTGATCGGCCAGCGTGTAGCCGACGAAGTTGAGCACGTCCACGTCGTTCGGGTTCTGCGCCAACCGTTGTTCCATCAAATCGACCGCCTGCTGCCAACGTCCGCTCCGTTCGTAAAGCGTGGCGAGCGTATAGAGCACATCGAAATCGTCCGGCGCTTTCTTTCGCGCTTCCAGCAGCACCTGTTCGGCCTGCTCGAAGCGCCCCATATCGGTGAGCACCGAACCGCGCGCGCGCATGACACGAATCTCGTCGGGAAAATCGTGCGCGAGCATATCGAGCACGGCCAGCGCGTCGCCCCCGTGGTTGGTGCGCTGCAACAGCACGACGATCTCCAACTGCGCATCCAGATAGCGCGGGCTGTCGTGGGAGATCTGCCGGAACTGCGCGAGGGCTTCGTCAAGGCGATTCAGGCGCGCGAGGCACATTCCCGCGAGGAAGCGGGCCTGGTTGTTATCGGATTCCGCCGTGAGCACCTGGTTGAATTCGGCCAGCGCCTCGACCGTCTTGCCCTGTTCGTAAAGAATGATGCCGTGCGTCAGGCGCGTCTCGGTCAGACCGCCGCTCAGAACCGCCAGCTCGCCCAATGCCGCCTGCGCCGCGTCGGGGTTGTTGTCGCGCAGATAAATGCGCACCAGCAATTCGCGGATCACTTTGTCGTTCGGTGCAAGCTGCGAGGCCGAGCGATACGCGGCCGCCGCAGCGTCGTAGTCGCCCAGCTCTTCGCAGACGTAACCCAGCGCCACCCACGCCTTGACGTTGTCCGACTTCAGCCGCACCGCCTGCTCCAGGGCCGGGCGCGCCTTCGCCCATTGTTTTTGCTGCAGCCGAATGCGGCCGAGCTCGAACCACGCCTGCCCCGCGTCCGGGTTGCGCTTCGTGAACGCCTCGAGCACCTTGGCCGCGCCGTCCAGATCGCCGCGGTCTTCGTAAATCGCCGCCAGGTACGCCAACGCTTGTTCGTGCGACGGGTCGAGCTTCAGCACCCGCTCGCACAGCGCGGCGGCTTCGTCGGTTTTGCCGTACGCGGCGAGGATGCTGGCCTTGAGGAATAGCGTCGTCACATCGTCCGGCGCGGCGGCCAGCGCGCGATCGAGCTCGGCGAGGGCATGGGGGCCGTCGCCGTTCAGCATGTAGACCAGCGCCTTGGTGTCCAGCAAGGACGGCACGACCACGCCCAGTCGCTCGACTTCGTCAAAGTGGGCGAACGCGGTGTCCACATCGCCTTCCTGCAAGGCCAGATAACCCTGCGAGATGTGGAACGACATGATGGCGATGGCCTTGGTGTGTTCGTCCGGGGAAAGGTTTTCCGGCATTCCGCCGCCCCGATGGGGAAACGACGCACAGGCGCTGAGGGCCAGCACCCACCCGATGACGACGACTAGATGACGACGCATGTTTCCTCGATTTCTTCCGACGCGCGGTTTCGTTTTTTGCGAGAACCGAAGCGGCCTGGTAAGCCGGGTTCTGTGCCCCGCCGTTCGCTCTCGCTGCGAGCGACGGGGCGGTGGCCATTCCTCTAGGACGACGGTCGCCCGCCGCCTCAAGCAGTCGCTGGAACGCCTCGGACGGGCCATCCTACGTTGCGTTCCGTCCACCTTGCGCCGAGCGGGGTTTGCCGCACCGCCGGTTCCCCGGCTGTCGTGGGTGCGCTCTTACCGCACCATTTCACCTTTGCCCGACCGTGAGGTCGTCGGCCGTATATTTTCTGTGGCACTTTCCCTGGGGTCACCCCCGCCTGCCGTTAGCAGGCGCCCTGCCCTGTGGCGCCCGGACTTTCCTCCCGCGGTTGTCAAACAACCACCGGCGACCACCTTGGCCGCTTCGGATACCTGGACATTCATAAACGCGTTCGCTCAGGAGGTCAACGGCGCGGGATTCGCCTTCTTCTTTTTAGGCGCCCTCTCGTTGAGGATGCGGTTGGCCGCGCGGTCGGCTTCGCTGTTCTTGTCGCGTGGGACGAAGGCGATCGTCCACGACTGGAACCGGCGCAGCGCGCGATGCGCTTCGATCGAGAGCTTGATCAGGTCGGGATGCTTGATCTTGTACTCGCCCTTCATCTGCCGGACGACGAGTTCGCTGTCGCCGCGCAACCGCAGCCGCTTGACCTTCAGCGCCGCGGCCAATTCGATCGCGGCCAGCAGGCCCTGGTATTCGGCGAAGTTGTTGGTCGCCTCGGGGAAATAGCGCGAACGCTCGGCGAGCCGCGCGCCTTCGTCGTCGAGCGCCAGGCCGACGCCCACCGCCGGCCCCGGGTTGCCGCGACTGCCGCCGTCGAAGGCGAAGATGAGCTGGTCCGGATCGCTGATCGCCTTCGCCGCGCGTTCGGTCAGCTTCTCCGCCCGTTCGTTTTCCGTACGCAGTTTTTTCGCGCGGTGATCCAGGCGCTCGGCCATTTCGTTCAATTCGGCTTCGGCCTGGTCGAGATCGAAATCCGCCGTTTCGGCGGCCTCGGCGAGCGGACGGCCGCGGGCGAGCTCCCGCAGGAGGATCGCCGCGCGCGCCGGATCAGCCATGCGACGACCCGTTGTTCGCCTGGTCGTTGCCCTGGTAAAACAGAATGCGATAGCAGTTCGGGCAGGTGATGATGTCCTCGTTGCGGATCACCAGGTTGTAGAGCTGCGGCGGCACGTTCATGCGGCAGCCCTGACACGTGCGTTTGACCACGCGCACCACGGCGACGCCGCCCACCTGCCGGCGCAGTCTCACATAGCGATCGAAAAACGCCGGGTCGATATCGGGCACGAGGCGCCCGCGGAGGTCTTGCTTCTCCACGAGCTTGCCGGCGCACGTTTTCAACTCTTCCTCGATGGCCGCCACCTGCACGCCGACCTTCTTCTCCGCCTCGGCGCATCGATCCTTCGCCTTGCGCAAAGCGAGCTCGGCGCTGTCGATGTCGTCCAGCAAACGCAGAATCGCGTCTTCGAACTCCTCGCAAAAAACCTTCTGCGCATCGTTCTCTTTTTGGATGGCGTGGTATTCCTCGTTGGTCTTCACCGCCATCATGCGCTCTTTGTTCTTGTTGATGCGCTGCTCGTGCTCGGACAACTCGCGTTCCTTCTCGCGTTTGGCCTTCTGCAATTCCTGCAGCGCGGCTTCCCGCTCCTGCACCGCCGCGCGCTGGGTCTCCAGGTCGGCCTGAAACTGCTTGATGCGCTCCGGCGCGGCATTGGCGAATTTTTCGATCTCCATGATCTCCATGTCGACGAGCTGCAGATCGTGCAGCTTTTTCAATTGCTCGGGCGCCGCCAAGTAGACCTCCTCGTTGGTCCTCAGACCAGTTGAAACGGATCGCCTTCCGGCGCGCAGGCGCGCACGGGTATCGCGCAGCCGCGTTCGGCCAGCATCGCCGCCAGCCGCGCCGCGACCAATTTAACGAAAGGCAATTCGGTGCCGTAATGACCCAGATCGACCACGGCCAGCCCGCGCTCGCGAGCGCGCCGCGCTTCGTGATACTTCACATCGCCGGTGACCAGCACGATTGGCGAGCGCAACGGCAGTTCGTCGAGCAGACTCGCCGCCGCGCCGCCGCACACCAGCACTTGCTTCACCGCGGTTTTCGGATCACCGATCAATCGTCCCCCGCGCACGTGCAGAATTTTCGCCGCGCGCCGCGCAAACGCCGCCAGCGTGAGCGGCTTCGCCAGCCGCCCGAGCCGGCCGCGGCCGCCTTGCGGGCTCTGGCGCTCGGTCGAGTAGACATCGAACGCGACTTCCTGATACGGATGCGCGGCTTTCATCGCGGCGAGCACCGCGTCGAGGCGTTCAACGGGCACGCGCACTTCGAGGCGCGTTTCGGGTTCGACCGAAAGCTCGCCCACTTTGCCCGCGAACGGGTCGGCGCCGACGAGCGGCAAATACGTGCCGTGACCCGGCGAGCGAAACGAGCACTTCGCGTAATCGCCGATCGCGCCGCCGCCCGCGCGAAAGATCGCCTCGCTGACCCGCTCCAGATGTGACGCGGGGACGAAGACGACCAATTTGCGGAATTCCTGCGGGTACGTCGGCTGCCACGGCCGCACATCGATCAGCCCGAGCTTCGCGGCCAAGAAATCGTTGATGCCGCCGGCGCCCCAGTCGGCGTTGGTGTGCGCGGCGATGATTGCGATATTTTTCCGTGCGGCGTGTTGGATGATCCGGCCCAGCGGAGTAGAGAAATCGAAGCGGCGGGGGAGTTCGCCGAAGAACAGCGGATGATGGGTGATGAGCGCGGCGTCATGTCCGGCCTGACGCACCGCGCCGAGCGTGGGATCGAGCGCGATGAAGACGCGGTTCACCGGCGCGTCCGGCTCGCCGAGCTGGAGCCCGACGTTGTCCCAAGGCTCCGCCAAGGTCGGCGGGAAAACCTCGTGCAATACGTCAATGACCTCGCGGACGCGCGGCTGCGCTTTGCGCCGCTGAGTCTCGGCCTTCGCCATCGTCTCCTCAACCGAAAATGAACGCGCTGGGCCCAGCAGGATTCGAACCTGCGACCAGCCGGTTATGAGCCGGCGGCTCTAGCCGCTGAGCTATGGGCCCCCGTCAGGGGGCTTCCCCTTTCACGCGCGCCAAGGGTATTGATTGAGACCCCACGTGTCAACCGGCTTGTGCATGATTCGCAGCTCCACCAAAACGTAGGGGCGGGTCTCAGACCCGTCCTCTCATATTGGGCAGGTCTGAGACCTGCCCCTACGATACGGAAAGGGCGGACACCTTGAATCGGTCCGCCCTTACAATTCGAAAGTCCATTTGCTCCGCGATGTTTATTCGATAAAGCTCCGCAATTTCCGGCTGCGGCTGGGGTGGCGCAGTTTGCGCAGCGCCTTGGCCTCGATCTGCCGGATGCGCTCGCGCGTGACGTCGAAGTCCTGCCCCACCTCCTCCAGCGTGTGGTCGCTGTCTTCGCCGATGCCGAACCTCATGCGCAGCACCTTCTCTTCGCGCGGCGTCAGCGTGGACAGCACCCGCCGCGTCTGGTCGGAGAGGTCCATGCCGATCACCGAATCGAGCGGGCTGGACAGCTTCTTGTCCTCGATGAAATCGCCCAGGTGGCTGTCCTCTTCCTCGCCGATGGG
>PMZC01000227.1 GCA_003170555.1 Deltaproteobacteria bacterium | reverse complement strand
GCTCGACACCGAGCCGTATCTGTTCGGCCCCGGCATCTACGACCCGCACGGCGCGATGCTGGTGATGTACTACGGCTTCAACGCGATCTACTTCAGCGGCTACTCGTTCTCCATCGGCCACGTCGGCACGACCGACATGGACCTCTACAACGGCGTCGAGATCGCTGACGGCGCGCGCCGCACGGTCAGCGCGCTGCGCAAATTCCAACTCACGATGGCGGTGGGCGATCCGGAGAAGGGCGTCGCGCCGAAGCATCTGCACATTCCGCCGCTGATCGTGGACATGGACGGCGGTTACGGCAACGCGTTCAATGTCGCGCGGACGACCGAGCTGTACGTCAACGCCGGCGTCGCGGCCGCGCACCTCGAAGATCAGGTGCTGCCGAAACGCTGCGGCCACATCGGCGGCAAGGCGCTGATTTCGTCGAACGAGATGATCGGCAAGCTGCGCATGATGCGCGCGGTGGCCGACGACCTGGGCAACCGCGACTTCGTCATCATCGCACGCACCGACGGCCTGTCCGCGGTGGACGCGCCGGAGAAATCGCGCGGGATGGACCTCGCCGTCGAACGCGCGCTGCGCTACCTCGACACCGGCGTGCCCGATCTGGTCTGGTGCGAGTTCCCGACCTCCGATCGCGAGCCGCTTGAAACGTTCACCTCGCGCGTGAAGCAGCGCTTTCCGGCGGCGCGCTTCGCCTTCAACTACTCGTCGTCGTTCAAGTGGTTCAACGACGAGCGGCCGATCACCTTCGACGAGCTCGGGCAGCTCGGCATCAAGTTCCTGTTCATCACGCTCGGCGGGCAGCACGCGATGGGCTACGGCCTGAGCACGCTGCTGGCCGACATGGCGCGCAGCAAGCAGCAGGGCTACATCGAGCTGCAGAAGAAGGAGTTCGCGGCAGACGCGGACATCGTCACCCGCAGCCACCACTTCTTCTCGGGTGTGCCGTATCACCACGTCGTCGGCAAGTTGTTCGACGGCGCGCGGCTCGGCGCGGAGTTTCTCGAAGACATTCCGGAAGACCGCATCGTGTAGCGGGCGGACGGGGGGCATGTTCTTGGCCTTTCAAAAAACGACGCGCCGTCATATGAGGTCCCGCCCGCGTGCAGCCCGCCCCGTCGGGGGCGATAGATAATAGCCCAGGACTTCCAGTCCTGGGGCCGGAACTGCCCAGCATTGGAAATACTGGGCTAACGACTAGCGCCCGGTTTACGGGCGGCCGGTGCTGATCAACGCCCGGCTCGACAAATCCGATTTCCGCAAAGGGTCGCTCGCGATGTGAATGAGTGAAGCGAAAGTCAGCAGCCTGAATTTTTTTGTCGATGGTCTGCCGCGCCGCCCCGTTCTGGGGCGGGAGATATTAGCCCAGGATTTTTAATCCTGGGGACGGCGCCCAGAATTTTTGTCCTGGCGACTCCTACCCCTCGCGCGGTCGCTCGGCCAGTTTGACGAGTGCGCCGCGAATCGCTTCCGCCGCCTCTTCGATCGACAGGCAATCGGTGTTCAGCACCAGATCGTAGTTGCGCGGTTCGCCGATGTCCGCGCTGAAATAGCGTTTGAGAAACGCGCGCTGCTCGCCTTCGGTTTTGGCGATGTGTTTTTTGGCGTCCTTCGCGGAGAGATGTTCCCGCTCCATCACGCGCTTGACCTTGGTGTCGGGTGAAGCGATCACGCGCACCCGCAGGCAGGCGCAGTCGGTTTTCGCCAGCAGATAGCCGGCGCCGCGGCCGACGATGATCGCGCCGCCGTGCCGGCCGATGGCCCCGATCACTTTGCTCAGGTGTTCGAGGTAATCGTCGAACCAGAAGTGCCGGTCTTCAGCCAACGAGGAAATCCAGTCGACCAGCGCCGAGCGCGTTTTTTCGTCGAGCGTCTCGACCACCGCCTCGCTCGCCTGTCCGCTTTCGGCGATCTGGCGGATCAACGCGCGGTCGAACAGATCGTAGCGCGTGATCTTCGCCAGGTGGGCGGCGATCAGATCGCCGTTGGCGCCGGTCTCGCGCGACAGGTAAACCACCGGCGGCGGCGGCTCGGCGCTTTTCTGGCGCTCCCGGTCGTGCAACTGCCACTTGTGCGCCTGGTCCTCGATCATCTGCTGGATGGACGGATGGACCTTTCGTTTCATCGTCTGCTTCCTCGTCGTTCGTTCACGTCGCTTACGGCGCCCCCAACAATTCGGAGTAGATGCCGATGTAATCCAGGCCCGTGCCGACGATCATGATCTGCTCGAGCTGCATGGTCCAACCGGCGAAGGTCGGCAGTTGCAGGCCCTGCAACACGCCGGACAGCAACGGCGCCAGCAGCTTGACCAGCAGGGGCGCGAGGTTTTCGAACAGCGTGTCGTCCAGGGCGAGCGGGTTGCTCACCGTGTCGGTCACGACCTGCGGCGTCCCAAGGTTAACCGACAGCGAGTTGGTGTCGTAGTCGGCGGTGATCGTGGTCGGGATGATCGTGCTCGTCGCGAGTTCGAGCACCAGATTCTGCGTGGCGCCGTCGTCGGTGTACAAGCTGACCAGCAGATCGCCGAGCTCGAGGCGCGCGTCAATCGAATTGAACTTGCTCCCGAACACGATGACCGGCGGCAGGAGCGGCCGGATCTTCACCGTCAACGCCACGTTGCCGTACGTGTCGCAGATCGGCGGGAACACCGCGTAGATCAGCGCGTCGCACGCGTGGAAGACCTGCGGGAAGTCGGCGCTGAGCATCCCGGACCGGAAGGCCTGATAGAGCAGTTGGTTCAGGATGTCGTCGCCCAGGGCCACGCCGAAGCCGTAGTCCTGCGACGTGCCGGGCATGTATTCGCCGAAGATCGGCCGATCCGACGCCGTTTTGTACGAGCCGGTAAGCTGCGGCATGCTCGGATTGATCGTGTCGGTCAACGCGCGCGCCTGCATCCAGAAAGTGAGGCCGTTGCCGTCTTCGATCAGCTCCGTCGGCTGGAAGCCGAGGTTGAACGTCACGCCGCCCAGCGGAATGTTCACGTCGTACGGAATCTGGTTCATGATTTGCTGCAGCAGCGGCGGGACGAATTGCTGCAACGCGTTCTCCGCGACGCTCTGGATCAGGCTGGAGATCGTGCCGGCGAACAGGTCGAGCAACTGATCGGGGAAGCCGCCGATATTCACGTCCAGGCTGCCGATGCTCACCACGAAGTTGTCCATCGTCGCGACCACGACGCCGTTCTGCGCCGTGATGTGCGCGTCGGTGCTCGCCGAAATATTATTCGCCGTCACGTCGCCGGTGGCCGAGTAGCCGACGCCGAGCACCGAGCCGGTCACCTTGAAGTACAAGGTGATGTGGTCCATCGAGATGACGGTGTGAATCGACTCCGGCATCGCATCGAAGGTGATCTGCGGGTGGCTGTAGTCGACCCCGGTGACCACCGCGCGCGCGCTGGCGTAGGTGACGCCCCACACCTCGTAGTTTTGGTCGAAGACCGGGTTGAGCGCCATGATCATCTGCTCGAGGTCCAAATCGATCAGCAGCGTGTCGAGCACCGTCGCGATCTGGCCGAAGCCCTTGTCCGACAGGCGAATGCCCATCGCGTCCGCGACGTATGAATCGTTCGCCCATTCCGCCGGGGCGTAGAGCACGCTGGTCGCCGCCTTGGCGGTCAGGGCGCCGTCGACGACCTGCGCCTCCAGGATGTTCAGGCCGCTCTCCAGCGTGAACAGGTACTCGAACGAACCGGAACTCGCGCCCTCCGGCTGGATGTAAACCGCCTCGCCGTTGATGGTCAGCGTCGCCGTGTACGGGTCGACGTCGGAAACCGTGCCGGTCACGTCGACCGTGCCGGTGTGCGTGTAGAGCCCGCGCGGCGGGGTGATGAAGACGATGTGCGCCGGCGTGGTGTCCACCACCTGGACCACCGCCTGATCGAGCAGCGTCGGGTAGCCGGTGACGTGCACGGTGATCACGAAGTAGCCCGCGGCGTCGAACGTGAACTTGCCGCCGAGTTGCGTGACGCCGGTGGTCGGCACGACGGTGTAATAGACGTCGGCGCCGGTGTCGTTGCCGTACTCATCCACCGTCTGCGCGGTGCAATTGACCGAGCCGCCCTGCGGCGCCGTCGGCTGGTCGCAATAGATTTGCACGTCGACCGGCGTCAACGGATGCACGGTGACCTGCTTTTCATCGTAGACGGCCGTGCCGAGCACCGTACCGCGCACCGTGATCACGCCGGCGTAGGTCAGCGTGATCTCATTATCGTTGATCGTCGCGCCGAACGGCGGATCGACCGTATAGTAGACCGGCGCATAAACCGGTTTGCCATCCTGGTCGGTGATCACGGCGGTGGCGACGACCGTGTCGCCGGCGTTGATGTCGTAAGACGAAAGCGTGATATCCAGGTTATAGGCCTCACCCTGCTTCACATACAGCAGCGCGCTGCCCGAGTAGGTTTGACTGTTGTAGTAGGTGCTCGCCGTGATCGTGAAATTGCCGGGCTGATAGAACCAGATGCGCTGGTCTTGGATCGTCACGCCGTAGGGCGGGTCGACGGTCAGGTCGACGGCCACGCTGCCGGTGATGTCCTGGCCGTTTTCGTCGTAGAAGTGGTAGGTGACATCGACGTAGTCGCCGGTGGTGATCTTGTTCGCGCTCAGCGTCACCACGAAGTGCGGCGGCAGGATTTCGACCGTGAACGGCACATCGACATTCACCTCGTCGATTCCGCGCGACCCGTGAAAATGCAGCACGTGATCGCCCTCGGCGACCAGGTCGATCTGTCCGCTGATTTGACCGCTGAACACGTCGAGTTGGCCGGTGACGTCGGCGTTGTCGAGCTTGACGACGATCGAGTTGTCGTCACAACTGCCGTACGTCGCCGCGACGGTCACCGCGCTCTCACCGACGAGGTCGCCCGATTTGGGCTTCGTGACGCGAAACCACGGCTTGTCGATCGAGAACGCGACCTGGTCCGAGCCCTGGCCCGCGTCGTTCGTCGCGTCGATGCGCAGCGTGTACGGCCCGCCGGCGGGGGCCGTAAGTTCGCCGGTGACTTTCGTCGTGGTCACCGTCAACGCGCCGGTGATCGTCACGCCGTCGATCAGCACGGTCACGTTGTTGGCGTCGTCGACGTGGTACAGGTCGGCGTCGACGTCGAAGGTCAGCGAATCGAGCACCGCGCCGTCCCCGGGCTCGTTGATGAACACGCCCGGCTCGGGACCGACCGTGTCGTCATCCACGCTGTCGTCGTCGTGTCCGGTATCGTCGTCGGAATGCGTGTCGTCGTCGGAATGAGTATCGTCGTCGGAACCCGTGTCGTCGTCCTGACCGGCGTCATCATCCGTCGGATTGAGGTCGTCGTCGTTGTTCCGTTGGGACAGGGACGCGTTCGAGCCGCCGCCGCAACCGGCCAGCAACAGCGCGATCAACAGCACCAACCAACTAATCGTGATCAAGCGACTGAAATTTTTCATGACTGCCTCCCGCACACTACGCCGCGACGCCTGACATTCTACCAGATATTGCGTCAAGCGGGAGAGGCTTTGTCGTTGACCGGCCGCCTCGCGGTTGATAGGATTCGGTGGTTTTATGTTTCGCTGAACATATTGGCCGCGGAACCCATGAAAAACATCTATCGACTAGCGGTGCTGTTGTTTGCGCTCGCGCTCGTCCCGGGCTGCGGACCCGGCTGGGACGGCTATAAGAATGGCTATAGCTCGGTGGGGCCGGTGCCGTCGACGCCGTGGGCGGGCGACGAGAGCGTGTACGTCGTGCTCGATCAGACTTCGGTGCAGGTCTTTCTCGCCGGCATGACGACCCACGACTATCTCGGCGCGCGCGCGGTGTCGCTGTCGGAACTGGTGGAGCGCAGCGGTCTGACCGAAACGCCGGAGACGTTCCGCTACGACTTCACCGCGACCGACGGCTACGACCTGCTGCGGAAGCGCTACAGCGATCCGACGCTGCTGCCCGGCTGGGACGAAATGAAGGGCGGCTATCTGTACTTTGATTCGCGCTACGACGATCTGACCGCCGGCTGGACGACGTATCCGTGGGGCAGCGCGCTGTCGGCTTATCTCGTGAAGTGGATGAACGGCGGATCGATTACGTTGATTTCGATGTAGGCCCCGCGACAAGGAGCGATTCATGTTTCGACGGACCGGATGTTCGCTATCACTGATGATTCTGGTTCTTTTTTGGGCCGTGGTGATCACGGCGGGCTGCGCGCCGAAAACGACCGGCGGCGGGGTGGCCGACGACGACACGACCGACGATGACAGCGCGTCATCGGGCGTCGCTTCGTACAGCGTGCACCTCAATATGGTTCCGGTGGCGCTCAGCGGCGCGGGCGATCCGCAAACGCGCACGCTGTTTGACGCCGACGGCAAATCGTTTCAAGCGGCGAGCGTGTTGTTGTCCGATTTCGTCGGCGGCATCAGCGAGTTCGCCGACGACGCGTCGAAGTTCACCTACGAGTTCATCGACAACCTCGATCAATCGGTGGCGAAGAACGGCGGCGCGCTGGTCGCGTACAGCGATCTGGCGAAAGCCGCGTTTTACGAAAACTCGGACGCCACCGGGCTTTGCCTGGCGTGGACGGAAAGCGGTCACGCGAAGCAGACGCTTTGCGGCATGGAAAACGGCGCGCTGGTCACGCACCCGGTCGCGGGCCAGATCACGCTGAGCACCGTCGAGTGGGTGGACGAACGCACCGGCGATCAACCCACGCACCTCGGCGAGGAAGCGATGGTGCAGGGCATCGTCACCGTCGGCACGAACGTCATGGTCGCGGGCGAGTACGTCAAAACGTTCGTGCAGCAAAACGGCTACGGCATGAAGATCTTCGCCGACCTGAGCGCGACCGTCGACAACCTCGGCTACGACGGTCAGCTTTACAAAGAAACCGAGACCTTCGAGGGCGACGAGGTTTTCGTCGACGGCCGCATCACCCTGCACAACGGCATGATCGAATTTGTGCCGAAGAGCGCCTATCACCTCGCGGTGCTGTCCACCAACAACCCCGTGGAGGCGCCGGCGGCGGTCGCCATCGACGATCTGGTCGCCGATCTCTATCGCTGGGCCGGCGCGTTGGTGAAGGTGAGCGACGTGCAGATGGTGGACATCAACCCGAACGACCCGACCACCGACTGGCCGGCGTA
Organism: Deltaproteobacteria bacterium; assembly: GCA_003170555.1. GTDB lineage: Bacteria > Lernaellota > Lernaellaia > Lernaellales > Lernaellaceae > FEN-1099. Next base: position 9,425 of record PMZC01000227.1, on the reverse strand, counting down.
CGGCAGCAAATCGAAAGGCATCATGATTCAACAGATGACCGGCGGGGCGAAAATCGGGCTGCCGATTTACGAGGGCACGGGCATTCCCGGCTCGCTCAAACCCGACGCCGGTTTCACCGCGATCGGCGCGTTCCACCTCGACGGGACGATCTTCGAGATGTACCCGCGCAAGATCGAGGACATCAACCCGACCGAGCAGCGCCTCGCCGGCCAGGTGCGCGTGTCGCTGGTCGGCGAAAGTCTGTCGACGTTGGTTGATCTGGCGAATGTGCCGGCCGGCATGGAGCGGCTGAACGAAGGCGACGACCCGGTCGCGGTCGTGTCGCTCGCCGAGGTGACGCGCCTGTCGGGCATCGTGCGCAACTGGAAAAAGTTGACGTACAAACCCGTGGCCTACGACGATCGCAAGCCGTTCGAAACCGTGACCTTCGACCAGAACAAATCGGGCGTGTTGTATCAGGGCGCGCCGGATTCGCCAGACCAACCCGATCCGCTGGTCGATTCGTTTTATTGGAAGGGAATGAACCTGTCCGAGATTTACTATTTGGTCGGCGTCACCCAGGTGCAGGCGTTCCCGCCGGTTGTGCCGCCCGCGGAAGGCGACGCGAAGCACGGCGAAGGCATCACGCTGCAGATCAACGGCAAGAAGTACGCGATCAATTTCGACACGCTGCCGCACACGACCTACCAGGGCCACGACGCGATCGCGATCAAGGATTTCATTTCGGATGAAGTGATCAACCTCTACACGATGGACGGCAGCTTCACCACCGACCAGATCAAGATGCTCTACGACTACCGGCTGGTGTCGTACGACGGCCAGCAGGAAACCATCGTGCGCGTCGGCGACCTGGCGAACGGCTACGTCGTACTCGACGACCCGCCGTACACCGTTTTCCCCAGCCTGGGCAGCGAAACGCGCATCGACGATATCTACGTGATCGACATGCTGCGCTACATCCAGGTGAACACCGGCGTCGGCGACCCGACGGTGATCTACCTGAAGGATTGCCCGACGCAGGAAGTCGACGTGGGCGGCGGCGTGATGGAGCAGGTGGTCATGTACCACAGCGTGCTCGAAGCGGCGGGCATCGACACCAGCACGGGCATGTACCTGTTCGAGTTCGATCTCGTCGCCTCCGACAACTTCGTTTCGAACTGGACGTATCAGCACGACCACCTGATCGACATGTACATTCGGCCGTACGCCAACGAAGGCTACACCACCGACCCCGATCTCTCGGCCTTCGGCGGACGCGTGTCGACCAAGGCGGTCTACGAAATTCACATGGTCGATGTGCCGCAGGGGCCGCCGTCGGTGCAGGTCATGGTGAACGGCGCGCCGCTCTGGGGCGAGGACGCCAACACCTGCGAAGGGTGTCATTTCAAGAACGGTTCGCTGCAGTTGCCGGTGGATTGTTTCTCGTGTCACGACCACCCGTGAGCCGGCGACATGCGTAGACTGTCGGTCGTCATTCTTCTCGCGTGCCTGTCGGTCGCTTCTTTCGCCATGGCCGAGGAAGCGACGCCGACGCCGACGCCGGCGGAAGTCAGCCCCGACACACCGGAGTTCACGCCGGGCGATGTCATCGTCATTGGCCGGCGCGAACCGGCGGAGGTCGTGGCGTCGTTCCAGGAGTTGACCGAGGACGATCTACGGGCGCTCGGCGTGCACAACGCGGCCGAAGCGCTGCGGGCCATCGCCGGCGCGCGCGTCGACACCGCGCCGACGTCGCTTTCCGCGAACGGCAAAAACGAAAGCCTGCTCAGCCTGCGCGGCTTCGATCCGCGCGACGTGATCATTCTGATCGACGGCGTGCCGGTCTACGAGCCGTACTTCCGCGTGCTCGATCTGCGGCAAATCCCGGTCAGCAACATCGCCAAGATCACCGTGATGAAAGGCCCGACCAGCGTGCTCTACGGCCCCAACGCGCTGGGCGGCGTGGTCAACATCGTCACCAAGCGCGGTTCCGGCCCGCCGCGAGGGACGGTGGGCGCGTCGTACGGCGACGTTAACACCTGGCAGGGCAGCGGCGCGGTGCTCGGCGGCTACGGCGGTTGGGATTACTTCGCCAACACCGCGTTCACCAACAGCGACGGCTTTCTCATGTCGCACGATTTCGGCCGCACGCGCAACGAGCAGGGAGGACTGCGCGAAAATTCCGACTACCGCGATCTGTTCCTCGCCGCCAACGTGGGCTACTACCGCGGCCTCACCGGCCTGTCGCTGACCGCCGACCATTACCAATTCGCGGGCGGCGTGCCGTTCTCGATGGAAGCGGTGCAGCCGGGCACGCTCTGGCGCGAAACGTGGAAGAAAACCGCGTTGGCGCTGCACGGGCAATGGGCGGCGACCGATTTTCTGCTCGTCCGCGCGCGCGCCTTCTACACGCGCTTCTTCAACACGATCACCACGTACGAAGACACCGCGCTGTCCACCATCGCGGCGGGCGGCGACGCGGTGAGCACCTACGACAACGATGTGTACGGCTACGTGCTGCTGCCCGAGTTCCTGCTCGGCGACTTCGGCTCGATCACGCTGTCGCACATCTACAAACGCGACGACATTCATCTGCAGGATGAGCGCGGCGCCGAGTGGAACCAATTCGGCGCGGAGACGTATTGCGTCGGCGGCGAGTACGCCGAGCACGTTTACCGTTTCGATTTCACGCTGGGCGCGGCGGACAACGTCTACCGCCGCACGCAAACGCCGACCACCGACCTTGGCCGCGACAACGACGCGGTCGATTACCAGGCCGGCCTGGCGTACTCGCCTGTCGATGCGCTCACGCTGCGCGTCGGCGCCGCGCACAAAAGCGCGTTCCCCGATTTGAAAACGCTGTACGGCGCCAACGGCAATCCGAATCTCAAACCGGAGTACGCCTACAACGTCGACGCCGGTTTCCAGTTGCGGCCGCTGCCGCAATGGGAATTGGCTTCGACGTACTTCTATTCGGACGTGACCGACCTGATCGGCAAGCACGACGTGGGCAACGATTTTTTCTACGAGAACATCGATCGCGCGGTGATCCAAGGCGTGGAAAGCGAATTGCGGCTGAACTTTTTCCGCGGCCTGCTGCTGTTCGACGCGAACCACACCTGGATGCGCACGGAAGACCACGAGCCGCATCGCCTGCTGCACAGCCTCGATTTTCGCCCGGCGAACACGGTGTTCGTCGATGGGCGGCTGCGCCTGCCGTTCGGCACGGAGCTCGACGCGCAATATTATTACGTCGGCGAGCGGCGCTACGAATTGCCCGACGCCAGCCATTCGATCCGCACGCTGCCCGAGTACGGCATCACCAACGCGCGGTTGAGTCACACGCTGCGGTGGGACGAGGGCCGCACGGCATGCGAATTTTTTGTGCAGGCCCAAAACGTCTTCGATGTCTACTACCAGGATTCGCCGGAGAAAGCCGCGGCGGGCAGAAACATCACCGCCGGCTTCGCCCTCGATTTCTAAGCGATAGCCGGCGGTGTTTTTCGCGCGATCGCGGACCGCGTTTAGTCGGTGACGACGTAAGCCTCGATCGTGCCGTCATCCATGTGCTTCACGCCGTATTTGCCGGGGAAGCCGGTCGCGGCGTCCCAGAAGAGGCGGTAGCCGTCGTCGGCCGTGTTCTCGATCCAGCCGTGGTGGATATCCTGCGAGTTCATGAAGTCGAGCCACAACGGCAGCGTCTGGCCCGCGTCCAGATTGTCCTGCAGCGACCAGTTGCCGTCGGCGTCGTTGCTGATGAAGTTGAAATCGTAGGTGTAGGTCTTCGGGTCGAAACCGTCCAACGCCGCCTCGAGCACGATCAGATGCAGGTACACCGCGAGCGCGCCGTTGTCGTCGAACGCGGGCAGGCCGTTGAGGTTGACGTCCACCGGCGTTCCATCGGGCCGCATCACGACCGACACGTGCACGTCCTGATCGAACAGCACGTTCTCGACCAGCTCGATCGTGCCGCCGTTCATCAGCTTGGCGCCCATGAACTTGGGGAAGCCCAGCGAGTCGTCCCATACGACCTCGATGTCGGTCTGCTGGGTATCCTCGTCCGGGTACTCGATGAACCAGCCCAACGCCAGATTGTCGAACGTGGGCAGACCGCGATAATCGCCGTCCAGTTTGTTGGCGAGAATGTCGTAGCCGTCGGTGGCGATGAAATCGTACTTGTAGGCGGTCGGGTCGAACTTCGCCGGCGCCACCGCCTGATCGACCACCGTGCTCACCAGCACCGCCTGCTTGACCGTGCTGTCATCGGGGTCGGTCCATTGGAACGCATCCAGCCCGAAGAGTTGCACGTCGACTTCGCCGTCGGGCGTGGCGACCTTCACCATTTCGTGGCCGGTCCACGAACCCCCGGCGGAATCGTCGTCGGCCGTTGAATCGTCGTCCGCGGTGGTGTCGTCATCGGCCGCGCTGGAGTCGTCGTCGGTCGCGCTGTCGTCATCGCTGCCGCTGTCGCTGCTGCTGCAAGCGACGGCGAGGAAGAGGGAGCTGAGCACGAGCAGGAACAGAAACAAACGCGAAAAAGATTTCATTGGCATTTCCACTTCTCCTTGATGCCGTTGGTGATCGAATTTCTTGGTGATTTGATACCCGATGTTTTCCATTATGTCAATCGCAGCATAAATATGGCGTGACGGCTTGAAGAATACAAAAGAATGTTTCGCCGATATTCCGAGCATCGCCTAGGAACAGGTTATTTTTGATCAGGCCGCCGGTCTTCTTCTTCGTCGGACGGAAGGCAAGTCACCGAATTTTTGAAGTTAGCATTAAGTGGGAAACCAACAACCGGGATCCGTGGCCATCATGTCGCCGGTTTCCTCATAGGCCCGGCCCCGGCACCCGGAGCACGTTACTTTGTAAGCACAATCGCCGCATCGTCCTTTCAAGGAATCCTTTTTTCTCAGTTCGGCCAAAACCGGGGAGTTTTCCCAGATGGATGCGATGCCTTGTTCCCTGACGCTGCCCAGGTTGATCTGAAACACCATGCAGGGATTGACTTCGCCATTGGCGCGAACCAAGACGTAGCCCATCGGCATGCCCGCCGCGCAACCGCGGCGATAGTAAGGAATCCGGTGCAACATTTCCGCCGGAAAATGTTTAGGCTGAACGTGTTTTTGTTGCAGGAGCAGAGGATACATAGGGCAAGCGGGAACCCTGATTATGATCGGGCAATCCCTCTGAGACTGCGCCAACCACTCCATGACTCGCTGCCGCTCGGGAGGGTCCAAGATCTGAGATTTGCACTCCTGCTTCGCTCTTCCCGCCGCCACCAGATCGAAGAACTCGACGGCATTAGCTCCGCAGTCTATCGCCAGACGCAGCGAATCTTCCAATTGCGGCAGGTTTTCCTTTCTGATGACCGTGTTCAACTGAAAAGGCAGACCGGCGCTGCGACAGGCCGCGATTCCTTTCATGGTCTGTTGAAACGTACCGCTGATACCTCGGAAAGAATCATGAGTTTGCGCGTCGGCGCCGTCGACCGAAATCGCGACCGCCATCACGCCGGCCTCCCGCAGTTTCTTGGCTGTTGTCTGGTCAATGAGCGTGCCGTTGGTGCCCAAGGTGGTCCGGAGACCCTTCGACGAAGCGCGTTTCACGATGTCTACCAGATCGTCCCGGCACAAAGGCTCTCCCCCGTCGATAATCAGCAGACCTACGCCCCAGTCGGCCAGGTCATCCATGAGACGAAGCGCCTCTGCAGTTGAAAGCTCATCGGAAGCGGGGTGGTCAACCGAATCGCTGTAGCAGTGTTTGCACTTCAAATTGCATTTTGTTGTGATGCCGTATGAAACCATGAAAGGCGGTGCTGTCGTCATGATGCTCCTCCAAGTAATAGGTGCTTTTTACTACCTCCTTTCTCTCCTGGCAACTAAGCACCTCTATTTTTTAGATGGTCCTGAATAACTCAATTTGCGCCAAGTCCCGACGATGGAAGCTCACCGAATTGCCGCAGAATACTCAACAAACTCTATACAATCTCGAATACTTAGATTTTTGTTGACAAACTCTTTTCATTCTGACATTGTTTCGCGCGCAAAGCATGGGGGCGAAGGAGATTACGATGAAGCACTTCACGTGGTTAGCGTTCGCTCTCGTAGTCTTTCTCGCGACCGTCTTGATCTCGTGCGGCGCCGGCGTTTCCAGCGACGACAGCAGCGGCGACGAAGACAACCAGGCGACGGTCGGCATGCTTTCCGGCACGATTTCCTACGATGGCCCGGCGACCGGAGGCGCCGTAGTAATCGGTCTGATCGAACAATGGCCCATGACCGGACCACCAAAGGAATTTGAAAGCGTCGCCGTGCCAGACGGCGGTTTCCCTTTTCAATATTCGATCAACATCAAGTACACCGGCCCGTTTTATCTGGCGGCGTTTCTCGACGTACATCCGACGGACGGCGTCATGATGAACTGCGGTCTCGATCCGATGGCGGTGCCGGGGGAACAGAAGATCAATCTCGTGGCTGGCGACAACACGTATGACTTCCATTTACTTGACCCGGGAGATCCAGGGTACCCGACGTGCTCAAAACAATAGGCGTCGTAAATACGATGCGCGGTAGGCCAACATTTGACTAATCGGTGGGGACAACGATGAAAAGATATTGGTTGATTTTCATGATCGGCATTCTGGCGGCGTTGTGTCTGGCCGTCGCGTTCGCCTGCTCGAAAAGCGGCAACAGCGGCGGTTCAGGCAGCGGCGACGACGATACTTGGGACCAGTACCCGCTGACGCTCAGCGGCACGGCGAACTACGGCGGCAGCGCGAACACGCCCGATTCGCGCATCATGATCGCGATCAACGACCAGATCGCCGGCGTCCCGTTGTGGTTCGGCTACGTGAAGATTTCGAGCAGCGGTTTCCCGTTCAATTATAAAATCGGCGTCACCCCGGCCTTCCTCGGCGACTACTATGTGTTGGCGACGATTGACGTTGATCCGACCGACGGCTACATGCCGAACTTCAGCCTCGACCCGATCGATATTCCCGCGGCGAAAACCACCCTCATCAAAGGCGACAATCACATCGACTTCACGTTTACCGATCCGGAGGTCGACGACGACACGCAGCCCGATGACGACACGCAGCCCGATGACGATACCCAGGCCGATGACGATACGACCGGCCAGACCGGCATCGAAGGCGATCTCACCTACACCGGCGGGGCGACGGGCGCCACGGTGGTCTTCGGCTTCTTCACCGGCCCGCCCATGGGCCCGCCGGCTCAATCGGCCAACGTCACCGTGCCCGGCGGCGGCTTTCCGTTCCATTATTCGATTCCCACGGATTTCACCGGCAGCTACCGCGTGGTCGCTTTCCTCGACGTCGATCCGAACGACGGCCCGAGCATCAATTTGGGCCTCGACCCGAACAACTGGAAGATCACCGGCATGCCGTTCACCGCGATCAGCCAGGGCGAGATGACCACCCTGAATATCACGCTACAGGATCCGTGATTGAGACGATCGACGTGACCGGCGCGCGAATCGCGCGAACGAGGGAGTTGCGCTTGTCTCGTGCCGCTTGTGCCATCGCGCTCGTGCTGACGCTGGCGCTATTCGTCGGCCTGCTTCCGTTGTGGGCCGCGGCCGAGGAGAGCGAGACGCCGACGCCGACTCCCACGCCGACGCCGACCCCGACGCCATCCACCCACGATTACGAGGCGCGCGAACTCGTGGTCACCGGCACGCGCACGCCGCACCAGTTGTCGGACTCGCCCGTCGCCACCTCGGTCGTCACCGCGCAAGATATCGTCGGCTCCGGCGCCGTTGACGCGGGGGCCGCCTTGCGCGGCGTGCCCGGCGTGTACGTCGATCGCTACGAGTTCGCGGGGCGCGGCGGACCGGGAACCGGCGTCAACCTGTTCGGCCTGCCGACGGATCGCGTGCTGGTGCTGATCGACGGCCAGCGCTTTCCCTGGGCGATGCGCGCGCCCGACCTCGAGCTGATTCCGGCGATGTTGATCCAGCGCATCGAAGTGGTGAAGGGGCCGAGCAGTTCGCTGTACGGCTCCGACGCGGAAGGCGGCGTGATCAACATCATCACGCGCGACCCGACGCTCGACTTCACCGGCGAGCTGCTGCTCTCCGGCGGCAGCTTCGACACGTACGAGGGCAACGTCTTCAGCGCGTACACGGCCGGCCCGGTGGGTTGGGTGCTGAACTTCAATCGCGAGCAGTCGCAGGGGTGGATCGACCGCTTCGCCAACCGGCCGATCGTCCGCATCGGCGAAGGCATCGTCGACACGCTCAACGTCGAGAATCGTCCGGGTCACCCGTACGAAACCAATGACCTCTTCGGCAAGCTGACCTACCGCCTGTCGCCGGTGCTGGCGCTGCGCGGGGAGTCCGACTACCACTGGGAAGACAACCACTTCAGCGACCGCGACCAAGGGCGGGTGCGCGACGACAAGGTGCGGCTGTCGGCGCAGGTGCGGGCCGATTTGTCATACGGCGCGTTCAACGCGGCGCTGATGGGCACGTACTATCACCGCTACTTTCGCTTCCGCGAGTACTCGACGGACTACGTGATCAACCCGATCCCGCCGCCCGATCTGCTGCGCAGCACGGTCAACCAGGGCAACAACACGACCGGCGACGACCTCGGCGCGGAACTGGTGGTGTCCGGCGCGCTGGCGAATTGGAACCTGCTGACCGGCGGGCTGAGCTACCGCCGCGAAGCGCTCGATTATTCCGCCTTCGAACAAAGCGTGATGACCGACGACAACCAACACTACGACGCGTATCAGACCGTCACCTCGGCGTATGCGCAAGACGAGATGTTTCTGTTCCACGGCGTCTGGTCGCTGGTTCCCGGCGTACGCATCGATCACCACCCGGCGTGGGGCACGGAGGTCAATCCCAAGTTCTCCACCCTGGTCAAACCGACCGACAGCACGGCGCTGCGGGCCAGCATCGGCCGCGCATTCGTCGAGCCGCAGTTGTCGCAACTCTATCGGCCGCTGTTCGAGCACACCGGCTATTACATGGAAGGCAATCCGCACTTGAAACCGGAGTCGGCGATCGGCTGGGACGCCGAAGTCGAGCAGATGTTCGGCCAGTTCGCGCGCGCCACCGTGGGGTACTTCCAGACCGAGTTATACAACATGATCTGGGAGACGATCGCCAACCCGGACTTTCAAAACGGCATTCCGCTGCTCACCTACACCAACCTGGAACGCGCGCGTTGTTACGGCGTGGAAAGCGGACTGGGCCTGTTCCCCGGCCGTTACACCCGCCTGATGCTGAGCTACACCTGGACGCGCACGCGCGACCTCGCGGCCGGCGGCACGCTGGGCACCGTGCCCGAGCACAGCGCCTCGGCGCAGCTTTTCGTCGACTACGACCCGTGGGGATTAGGCGGCTTCGTGGGCGCGGAATATGAGTCGCAGCGCGACTACATCGGCATGGGCGGACGCTGGTACACCGC
>PMZC01000348.1 GCA_003170555.1 Deltaproteobacteria bacterium | reverse complement strand
GCGCACGTTGATCCACATGCGCGACAACCTGCTGTGCTTCCAGGACGAAACAGGCAACCTGTTCAACCTCGAAGCCACGCCCGGCGAAGGCACATCGTACCGCCTGGCCAAGATCGACAAAAAGCGCTTCCCGGATATCTACACCCAGGGCGGCGAAGACCCCTATTACACGAACTCCACCAGCCTGCCGGTCAACTTCACCGACGATTTGTTCGAGGCGTTGCGGCACCAGGACGAACTCCAGGTGCTGTACACCGGCGGCACGGTGCTGCACGGCTTCATCGGCGAAAAGCTGGATGATCTCGAAGCAACCAAGAAACTCGTGCGGCGGATCGCGGAGAATTTCCATCTGCCGTATTACTCGATCACTCCGACGTTCACGATCTGTCCGGAGCACGGGTATATCCCCGGCGAACACTTCGAGTGCCCCTACTGAGCCCTCGCGCGGGGCGGCCCCCCGCGGTGCGCCGGGATTTGGCAAAAACGTAGTTGACGACCCGGGCGGACGCCGTTTGGCGCCCGGTTGTTCCGGGAGGCGGGGAATGCGGCCTGTCCTTCCTTCCGCCGGCGGGTCGGATGCAGATGCCCGAAAGCGTTCCGTACGGTGCGGCTCGACGATCGAATGCATCGCCGGCCGAACCGCAGGCGGAAAACGGGCCATCGGTTTTTTCCGTGGTGAACCGGATCGCCAGCCGGTTCACGGGGAGGTTGTAATGGCGTGCAAGTGCAAGACTGAGGTTTACAGTAGGGTTGTCGGTTATTACCGCCCGGTCCAGCAGTGGAACAAGGGCAAACAGGCCGAGTTTCGCGATCGTTTGACCTTCAAGGTGGCCGGCAAGATCTTCGCCGACGGCGGGATGCCGCTGGTCAGCGAACCGGTCATCCAGCAAGCGATCCGCACCGCGTAGACCGCGAAGGTTTTCTTTCTCTCGGGGCGAGACAACGAATTCGCCCCGCTACGGGGCAGGCTTAGTGTGCTGCCCCGATCAATGTTGTAAGAACGAGACGACGCATTGCACATTGTCGGCATTCAGCGGATGTCGCTCATCGACTTTCCGGGGAACATCGCCGTGGTGCTGTTCACCGGGGGTTGTGATTTTCGCTGCCCCAATTGCCAAAACCCCGATCTGGTGCAAGTCACGGCGGATACCCCGCACGTCGACGTAGCGACGCTCTGGGCGAGTCTCGAGGAGCGCAAAAACTGGGCCGACGGCGTCGTGATCACCGGCGGCGAACCGTTGCTGCAACCCCATCTGCCCGAGTTTTGCGTTGAATTCCATCAACGCGCGAACATGCCGATCAAGATCGACACCAACGGCCACCATCCGGAAGCGCTGCAGCGGCTGATCGACGAGGGCAACATCGCCTACGTCGCGATGGACGTGAAGGCGGCGCCGGCGCGATACAGCGAAGCGACCGGCAAGCTGGTCAACCTCGACCGCATTCTGCGTTCCATCGAGCTGCTCAAACAGAATCGCGTGACCTACGAATTCCGCACGACCGTCGTGCCCGGCCTGGTCGACGAGGCGGCCATCGAACAGATCGGCAAGCTCATCGAGGGCGCGCCGCTCTGGGCGCTGCAGCAATTCCAAAACAAGGTCGTGCTCGACCCCGCGATGCATACCCGCAAACCGCTGGCGCCCGAACGCATCCGCGCACTGGCCGTGCGCGCCGCGCCGTTCGCGAAGAAGGTGGTGACCAGGGGAATCTGATTTCAAGGAGGGAGCCGTGAAAAAACCACTGGTTGTTGGTTTGGTCTTGTTGGGTTTGGTTGGTTTGGCGTGGGCCGCGGAACTGCCCGACGGCATCGACAAAATCAAACTCGGTCAGCCCATGCCGGCCGATGACATCGTCAGCATTGCGTCGGATTTCGGGGTGGAAGGCGCGCTGCATCTCTCCAGTTCGGCGGATGGCAAGGTCGATCGCATCGCCTTTCAAGCCCAGCCCGACCACCCCCAGGAGGCGCTCGATGATCTGACCGCCAAATGGAAGCAGCAGTTCGGGCCGGCGAAGTCGAGCACCGAAAAGCGGACGGTTTGGGAAGGAAGCAAACGCCGCTTGACGATCATGCTGTGGGACGCGGGGGGCGGCGGCGACGACATCTTGATCGTGCTGGAAAGCATGAGTGACACGGTCGTCGGTCACGCCAACGACGGCTTTGCCGCGTTTTTCGAGAAGTTCAAAAAGGCGCTGGCGGCCGATGATCGCGACACGCTCTTCGCTTCGTTCAAGCTGCCCTTCAGAGACGCGTTCGCTGAAATGTATCACCGCCCTCGGACTTCGTTCGGCGACCGCGGGCGGTTCGACGCCGTCTACTCCCGCCTGTTTTCGGCGGAGGCCAAGAGCAAAATCCAAGGCGCCAAACCGGAATTCAACGAAAGCTACGGCATTTACACGATTCCCTATCTTTACTCGAGCCTGGAAGTCAAACGAATCAGCGGCCAGTGGCGAATCGTGGACATTCCGTTCCAAGAGTAGGCGGTAGTAAAGGGGATCAAGCCTGATCGTCGAATGAATGTCGCGCCGTAGTTGACGCGCGGTCAGTCGCCGTAATGCAAGATCGTTCCGCCGTAGCCCACGGCGAACACATCGGTGGCCGAGCTTCCCCACACGCCGTACAACGGCTTGTCCGTCGCGCCGCTGGGCATCGGCGACCACGAAGCGCCGTTGTAATGCCAAATCACGCCGGCGTTTGTTTCGTCCTCTCCCACCGCGAAAACGTTCGAGTTCGAACTTCCCCAAACGCCGTAGAGGCGGGTCGACGCCTCGTGCGTCACGGACCACGAGGAACCGTTATAGTGCAGGATCAGGCCCCCACCGTCGCACACGACAAACACGTCTGTGGAGGAGGCGCCCCAAACGCTGTCCGGAAAATCCGTCGCCGACCCGCTCCAGATCGTCGACCACGAGATCCCGTCGTAATGCAGGACCACACCCGCTACCGGGATTCCCTCAGCGACGAAACTCCACCCGGCGACGAACACGTCCGTGCCAGAGGTTCCCCACACGCTATTCATCCAGATCGCCTCGTAGATGCCGTTGTCGTTCCCCGGCGACCACGAGAAGCCATCGTAGTGCAAAATGACGATCCAACATACGTAGAACACGTCCGAAGGCGAGCTTCCCCATACGCCGGCGCCCATGTCCCCCTCCCCTTTCACGTCCTTTGTCTGCGCCGACCACCCGGAACCGTCGTAGTACAGAATCCCGCCGTGGTCGTCCACGGCGAACACATCCGAGGAAGAACTTCCCCAGACACTAACTAACGTGGTCGATGGCGGAATCGTCATTTTCGACCACGAGGAACCGTCGTAGTGCAAGATCACGCCTCCGAGCGAAACTTCATCAAATCCCACGGCGAACACATCCGTGGCGGAACTTCCCCAGACGCCGTATAGGTCTGCCGACGTCCCACTCGTCATCGGCGACCACGACAAAGCGCTGTCGTCGTCGGCTGAATCGTCGTCAACGTCGTCGTCCGTGTCGTCGTCGATGTCATCGTCGACGTCATCATCAACATCGTCATCTAGATCGTCATCAGTGTCATCGTCGACATCGTCGTCACTGATGTCGTCATCAGCAGCATCGTCGTCGGACGAATCGGCGCTGCAACCAACGCACAGCGCCCCGCATAGCATCGCACAGAGAACCCAAGACCACGGCTTCATGCCTTTTCCTCCCGCGGATTGGGTAAAAATAATTCCTACATTGAAAAGTATGTCACCCTGTCCGAGAGGAAATCAAGTGGAGGGGAAGAAAAGGTTAGTGTCCCGAATCATACATTTCGTCGAGGTCGATCCCGTACGCCGCATTGGCAGGTTGCGCGACGAACAGGAGAACGAGTACCAGACACGATCCCAGCATCGACGATTTCATGGTGGACCTCCCTGACGAGTTGAGGGTTCGCGGACAAAAACCTTGAGGGATCGCGTAGTCGTTTCAGCGCCATCCCATTCACCAAAAACAGCGGAGAATGCAATTTGACCAGATTCCGCAAGTGCAAAGTCGTCGTAAATGCTGACCTCACCGTAAAGCTCCGCAGCTTCAATGACCTCCGAACGTAGGCTCTCGCCTTCTTTACAGACAAAACAAGTGACCGGAGGGTCGCCCGAACATGTCCCGAATGAGAAGAACGGTCGATCCATTTCATCAAGGCCGCCGATAAACTGCTGACATGCGCGATCCTTCAACGACGGCGACCACACCTCCGAGCGCATGGCAGTCCCGTCCTGGTAAAGGTGCCAGATCCGGTAGTCGTTGAGAAACCCGATGTAGTGTAACGCGAAATTCGCATCGACGGCTGTCCGAGGAGTTCCCATATCCGGATTGAAAGCCGCGGGAGTCCGGCCCAGCCATTCCACTCGAAACGGTTGGGTGTCCGAGCCGAAATCGTGCAACAGGTTCCGCGAGTTCAGCCACGCGATGACGTGCATTACGCCGTTTGCATCCGGGACGTAGGTTTCCATGTCGAAATCCGGGTAGGTCATGACAAACCCGGCATCGGTCTGGTAGATCGCCCACGCGACGCCGTAAGCGAAGTAAAGGAGGAAACGGCCGTCGGCCAGCGTGTAGAGCTTGTAGAACTGCGAAATGCCGACGTCGGCCACCGGCACAACCTCCGCGATCTCACCTTCTTCCCAACGGACGAGGCTGAGTGCGGTCGGGGAGATCACATGATTCCAATCCAGGCCCACGGTCCAGGGTCGACCATCAAGGTCCACCGTCAACCCCATGATGCCGACTATTGGGTCCCCCGGATTCGCCAGGAGTGGGTAATCGACTCTCGTCCCATTTTCCAATTTGGTGAGCGTCGCAGTGCCCACTTGCGCAATCTCATCCCATTGCCACCAATACACCCACAGCGTGTCGCCAACGTACGCCAACCACGACTCGAAATCGCCCTCGCTTACCCGTCCCATGACCCGAGTCGTCCAGGTCCAATCAGGATCAGGCGGGAGGGTCCCGATACTCCGACACCATTGTGCCGGGCCGGTGTCGTCGTCGCTGGAGTCATCGTCTAGATCATCGTCAGTGGAGCCGTCGTCGTCTGCATCGTCGTCCACATCGTCGTCGACCACGTCGTCGTCACCGGCATCGTCGTCGGAGGAATCGTCGTCGGACGAATCGGCGTGGCAGCCAACGCACAGCGCCGAACATAGAATCGCCCACAACACGAACGACCAGGGCCTCATGCCTCTTCCTCCCGCTGCTTGGGCAAAAAATAATTCCTACATTGAAAAGTATGTCACTTTGACTGAGAATAAGTCAATCGGAGCGGTCGAGCACGTGTGCCGTACCATCGCCTGATCGTCATGTCCGCGGAAGGTGTGCGTCAATCAAGAATCACACCTTCGATCCGACTTCGTCGTCTCGAAAGTGCGCCACCCCAATTTCCAGCGGACTGGGACCGAAATAAAATTCGATCTTTACAATCCTCGCCGGATGCATTATATAAACTGCGCTTTTAGCACATGGGCCGTTAGCTCAGCTGGAAGAGCGCTGCCTTCGCAAGGCAGAGGCCGGCAGTTCGAATCTGCTACGGTCCATTTTTGTGCCCCCATAGCTCAGGGGATAGAGCACCGGACTCCGGATCCGGCGGCGCAGGTTCGAATCCTGCTGGGGGCGCTCGAGAAATCATGGGCTCGGGCGTCTCCCGCCTGGGCCGTCTTTTTCTTCCGACAAAATTCGCCGGGTCACTCCGACGCGCGGAACGGTCTGCCGTCGCCGTGGCAGAGAATCTGGATCACCTGCCGGCCGGAGTTGATCGCCGGGGGCACGCCGCCGCCGGGCTGGGTATGCAGCTCGAAAACGCGCGACCGGTAACCGTTGCGTTGCGCGTACACGCCGGTCGACAGCCCGGCCAGGCCGGCGCCGATGATGATGATGGATTTGTCCGCCATGTCAGCCTCCGCCGATCCCGCCGAATCAGAACCCCATCCACATATAGTAGAAGCGCGGGCGGCCGGCGTCGAGCAGTTCGTCCATGCTCAGGCCGCTGAAGCCCAGGGTGATCTGCGGCGCCGCCGCGTCGGTTCGGCTGTAAATGTTCTGTTCGGGGCGTTCGCTCGTCGAATAGAGAATGACGCCCGCGTCGCGAATGTTGGCCAGGCGCATCGCTTCGCCGATGGCGTCTTCGAGGTCGCCGATCTGGTCGACCAGCCCGAGCTTCTTGGCCTGCGTCGCGGTGTAGATGCGGCCGTCGGCGAGTTCGCGAATTTTGTCGACCGTCAGATTCGGCCGGCCCTCGGCGACGACGCTGATGAAGCGCTCGTAAGCGTCATCGACGATGCCCTGCCAGATCGCGCGCTCTTCGTCGGACATCTGCGCGAAGGGGTTGCCCATGTCCTTCATCTTGCCGGCCTTGATCACCCGACTTTCCATGCCGATCTTTTGGAAGAGCCCGGCGAAACCGAAGCTGTGGATCAAGACGCCGATCGAGCCGGTGAGCGTCGTGGGGTGCGCGTAGATGCGGTCGGCGGCGCAAGCGACGTAGTAACCGCCGGACGCCGCCAGGCCCATGAACGATGCGACGAAGGGCACCTTGGCCGTGTTCTTGTATTTTTTCAGTTGGGTGTAGACGATGTCGGTGCCGGTGACCGTGCCCCCGGGCGAGTTGATGCGCAGCACGACCGCCTTGATGCGCGGGTCCTGCATCGCCTTTTCGAGCTTCGCGCGCACGATCGTGGTCGTCGGCTCGGTCTGATGGAACAGGCGCGACTCGCCCCATTCGCTGATCGGGCCCTCGATGTCGAGCAGCAGCACGCGGTTGTCCGTGTGGTGCGCGGGCTTCTTGACCAGAATCGTGGTCAGCGCTTCGTCGTTGCTCGGCCAGAGGCTGACGCGATTGTTGGCGAAGCAGCCGGCGGCCAGGATCACCACGAACAGCAATGCCGTAAGGATGGTTATTCTGCGAAACATGGCGACCTCCATCTTTTGCTTGGCTCCCATGATGCCCGGAATCAAATGGGCAGACAAGTCTCGCTTGAAACCACCGCCCGCGGCGATTAGGATGACCGCATTCGCGGAGGGGAAGGATGTTTGACCGGCAATTGGCCAAGTGGCATTTGGAAAAAGAGGGCTATCTCGCCTCGATGGGCGTGGACCTCGGCGGGCTCGGGGTGGTCGACGTCGTGGGCATCAAGATGCAGCAGAACTGCGCCGGACAGGCCGTTTTCGGCGTGGTGCGCGGCTGGTGGTACAGCGGGGCGTACCTGACGCCGGGGCAAATCCGCAACCATTTGCAGACCGACCGGCGGCTGCTCGACCGCGCGTTTTCCGCGGAACGGACCGCGGCGGTGATGCGGCAGTTCGGTCTGTCCGACCCGCCGGAGAAAGTGCTGTTTTACTCCAAGCGCAGCCGCTCAATGGCTGATGAGGCGGAGCGCGAACTCGCGGCGTCGCTGGTGCGCGTCGTGTATCTCGAAGACGTGCTGGCGGCGGCGCTGGCCGAAGCGCGCGCGGAAGAGCCGGGCGAGGACGGCATCTTCCAGGCGCTGGCGATGATGAAGGGTTCGCACATTTTCAAGACGATGGTGCGTCTCGCGCGGCAAGCCGAGCGGGCCAAAGCGACGGCAGGTGAGCCGCGGCGCGTACCGGATCGCGACAAGCAGCAGCTCGATTTCCTCGCGCGCTTATTGGTGGAGGACGAAGGCGGGAATGATCCCACCGCGTAGGCCGGTCGTGGCGATTGTCTGGCGGCTGGCGCTGTTGGCCGCCGCGTGCGCCGCCGTGCTGGCGGTCGGCGTTTATCGCTATGACTGGCGGCCGTTCGGCCCCAAACGCATGCTCGATGACGCGGAAAAGGTCAAGATGCTCATCGACCAGAAGATGAGCCCGTACGCGCAAACTCCCGCGTCGCCGACCCCGGTGGCTGCGGCGACGCCGGCGCCGACGCCAGTTGTTGCGGCGAGTCCAACGCCCAAGCCGGCGCCGACGCCGAAAGCGGCGCCCACGCCCAAGCCCAAGCCCAAACCGAAACCGACGCCCACGCCGAAGCCCAAACCCAAGCCGACGCCGCCGCTGGATCAGCAGGGTTTGGACGACTTCCTGAAGAAACAAGGTCAATGAGCGCTCGCGCCTTCGCCGCCACGTCCGACGTGACGTTGCGCGCCGCCGAACCTCGCGACGCGCCGGCATGCCGCGATCTCGATCGCCGCTGCTTTCCGCCCGAGGTCGCTTATAGCCTCGCCGGTTTCCAAGTGCTGTGCGCCGAGTCCGCTGTTCGCATCATTGCGGAGAACGAAGGCAAAGTGGTCGGGATGATTTTCGCCGAAGCGGATGCGGAACAAGGCGCCGGCCTGATCGTCACCGTCGATGTCGATCCGGCGCATCGTCGCCGCGGCGTCGGTACGCAACTCATGGACGAAGCGGAAAAGCAATTGCAGGCGTTGGGCATGCGCCAGGTCTTGCTGCATTTCTACACGCCGCACGGAGAAGCGCTGCGCTTGTACCGCGGGCGCGGTTATGTTCTAAAAGGAAAGCTTTCGTCGTATTATGGTCCGGGCCGAGATGCACTATTGATGGTCAAAACGCTCGGGTAAGGAGTAAAGCAGGCCGTGCGCATCGTCATCTTCTCCGACATTCACGCCAACCTCGAAGCGCTGCAAGCGGTGCTGGCGGAATCGCATGATGCGCTGTGGGTGCTCGGCGACCTGGTGAACTACGGTCCGAATCCAAGCGAGGTNNGTCTGCCTGGGCGACGTGGTCGGGTACTATGCCGATCCGGAAGAGTGCGTGCGGCGAATCCGCGAAGCGAAGGTGGTCTGCGTGCAAGGCAACCACGACGGGGTGGCGTCGGGTTTCGAAGACCCCGAGGACTTCAACGAGGTCGCGACGCGCGTGATTCGTTGGACGCATGACGCGCTTTCGGACGAGAGCCGCGCGTGGCTGCGCGACCTGCCCAAACGGGTCGAGATCGCGCCGGGCATCGCGGCGGTGCACGGTTCGCTGCGCGATCGGGATGAGTACCTGCTTTCGCGTTACAGCATTCACAGCAACTTTCTGCTGATGCGCCAAGAGGGTTTGAACCGGGCCGTTTTTTTCGGCCATACGCACC
>PMZC01000083.1 GCA_003170555.1 Deltaproteobacteria bacterium | reverse complement strand
AGCAGTTCGAGCGCGAGCAGGGCCATGCCGAGCCACAGCAGCGGCTCGAACTTGTCGGCATAGTGCGTGGCCTTCTCGCGTTCGACCTCGGTTTTTTCCATGCGATCGATTTCGTCGAAGATGCGCTCCAGACCCTTCTTGTCGGTGGCGCGAAAATATTTGCCGTGGCCGAGTTGCGCGATCTGCTTGAGCAGCGGCTCGTCGAGCTCATCGGGAAGCTGCACCAACTGCTCGCCGAACGGGCCGCGCACCGGGACCTCGGCCGGCCCGCGCTTGCCCACGCCGATGGTGTAAATCTTCATGCCCAGCGAGCCGGCCAGCTTGGCGGCGGTGACCGGGTCGATCTCGCCCGTGTTGTTGTTGCCGTCGGTGAGCAGCACGATGACGCGGCTCTTGCCCGGCGCCTGACGCAGCCGATTCTCCGCCGTGGCCAGCGCCATGCCGATAGCCGTGCCGTCGCCCAACATGCCGGCCTGCGTCTGCTCGACCTGTTGCACCAGAATCGCGTGGTCGACCGTCAGCGGACATTGCGTGATGGCGTTGCCGGCGAACAGCACGAGGCCCAGGCGGTCGGCGATGCGGCCGGCGATGAACCGCTCGGTCGTCTGCTTCGCGACGAACATGCGGTCGTTCGGCCGGAAGTCGCGCGCGCGCATCGAGCCGGACACGTCGAGCGTGACGATGATGTCGATGCCTTCGCTCTTGATGCGCTCGGTCACGCGCGTCGACATCGGCCGCGCCGCCGCCAGCACCAGCAGCGACACCGCGGCCACGCGCAGGATCAGCGGAACGCGGTGCAGGCGCTGGCGCCACGTCGCCGGCAGCTTGCGCAGCGGTCCGGCGTCGCCGACCACGATCGTCGCCTCGCGTTTGCCGCGCCACCGCCGGACGAGCACGGCGGCCGGCAAGAGCAGCAGCAGCAACAACCACGGCGCGCCGAAGCTCATGACGGCGGCTCCTTATCCTCACGTACCGGCTCGGCGACCGGGATGGCCTCCACCGGCGCGGGCGGGGCCGGTTCGGGCGCGGGGCGCGTCTGCTCGACGAACGCCTCCGACGCCTGGCGATCCGGATGCCAGCGCCCGCGGTCGATCTCGACGCCGGCGAACTTCGCCAGGTCGGCGGTGCGGAAAATGTCAGACAGGAACGCGCGGTGTGCTTCGAGGTTGAACGGGCCCAGGTCGGCGAGAATTTCGCTGGTCGTGCGGTCGGGCGCGGGCAGACCGAAGCGCCCTTCGATGTACTCGCGCACGATTTCGGTCAGCTCGCTGTAATAGGGCTTCGCGCGCCCCTCGCGGAACAGCCGGTCGAGTTGCGGATCGTGCAGGCGGCGCAACGCGCGCGAGTCGGCCGGCTCGCCGGGAATGTCCTTCACCTTTTTTCGGCGGCCGCGCAGCCGGCGCACGATCTGCCAGACCAGCAGCGCCGCCACGGCGAGCGAGGCGACGACGATCCCCGCGATCCAACCGATGCGCGCCCAATCGCGGCGCACGACTTCCGGCGGTTTGATCGGCCGCGGCTCTTTGCCGACGGTCGGCCCTTTGACTTCGATCGACACGCTGGGGAACGCGCGCGTTTCGCTGCCGCCGTCCGGGCCGGTGATGACGACGCTGAGGCGCGGCAGTTCGACGATCCCCGGTTCGAAGGCGATGAGGTCGCAGCGCATCGTCATTTGCGCGCGGCCCGCGTGCTCGGCGATTTCCGGTTGGTCGCAGGCGACGTCGAACATGCCCTCTTCGCTCTTCGGCCGCGGCGGCGCGACCGACCAGCCCTTGGGCCAGAAGGCGTACAGCGTGTACGCAACGTGGTGAGCCATTTGGATCGAGCGCGGCTGCGCCGAAACGCCCAGCGCGACCGGCGAGGCCTGGGCCAGACTCGCCGTAAGCAGCAACGCGAGCAGCAGCGGCCACGCGCGTCTCACCGCCGCCTCCGTTTACGCAGCGCGAAGAACCGCGCCAGCGCGGGGGACGCGCCCTCGTCGGTGCGCAGCGTGAACAGGTCGATGCCGTTGCGTTTGAACGAATCGTGCAACCGCCTGCGCCGCCGCTCGGCCTCGCGCGCATACGTCTCGCGCACGCGGCGGTTGTTGGTGTCGATCCACGTCCGCGCGCCGGTTTCGGCGTCTTCGGCTTCGAGCAGGCCGACGGGCGGCAGGGCCAGATCGAGCGGATCGACGATCTCCGCCGCCACGAAGTCGTGCCGCCCGGCCACCGCGCGCATTTCGCGATCGAAGACCTGGTCGGTCAGAAAGTCGCTGAGCAGCAAGACCACCGCGCGCCGCTTGCGCACCTTGCGCACGTGCGCCAGGGCTAGGGCGAGGTCGGTGCCGCGGCCGACGGTTTCACCCTCGAGCAGGTCGCGCACCAGGCGCCAGGCGTGACGCGTGCCCTTGCGCGGCGGCACGTATTCCTCGATGCGGTCGGTGAAGCGAATGAGGCCGACTTTGTCGCCCGACGAGATGGCCGAGAAGGCGATGATCGCCGCGGCCTCGGCGGCCAGTTCGCGCTTGCTGCGCACCGAACCGAACACGCCCGAGGCGCTCGCGTCCACGACCAGCAGCACAGTCAGTTCGCGTTCCTCGGTGTAAATCTTGACGTGCGGTTCGCCGCGCCGCGCCGTGACGTTCCAGTCGATGTCGCGGATCGGGTCGCCTTCCTGGTAGAGACGCACCTGGTCGAACTGCGAGCCGCGCCCGCGGAACACGCTGTGGTACGCGCCGGAGAAACCCGTCTCCACCTCGCGACGCGTGGTGATCGCGACGCGGCGGATGCGGCGAATGGCCTCGGCGGTCAGCATGATAGCGACGGGCCTCCGTAAAGTCTTCGCCCCTCACCCCCGGCCCCTCTCCCACGAGGGGAGAGGGGAGGCGGCTGCAGCGACTCCCCCTTCTCTCCCGCGTGGGAGAAGGGGGCTGGGGGGATGAGGGAGCTGCCCATCCTCACGGCACCTCGACGTGATCGAACACGGCCTGCACCAGGTCCTCCACCGTCTTCTCTTCGGCCTCGGCCTCGTAACTGGGGATGATGCGGTGGCGCAGCACGTCGGGCCCGATGGCCTTCACGTCTTCCGGCGTCACGTAGCCGCGATGGCGCAGGAACGCATGGCAGCGCGAACAATTCAGCAGGGCCAGGCTGGCGCGCGGGCTGGCGCCGTACTCGAAAAGCGGCGCCCACTTGTCGAGCCCGGGCACCGTTTTCGGTTCGCGCGTGGCGAAGACGATGTCCAGAATGTAGCGCTCGATCTTTTCGTCGACGCGCACCCGCCGCGTCACCTCGCGCACCCGGAGCAGCTCGGCCGGGGTGATGACCTTGTTCACGTCCGGCATGTGTCCGCCGCCGATGCGATGCATGATTTCGCGCTCTTCGTCGCGCGTCGGGTACTCGACCCGGAGCTTGAGCAGAAAGCGGTCGCGCTGCGCTTCGGGCAGGGGATACGTGCCCTCTTGCTCGATGGGGTTCTGCGTGGCGAACACCAGAAACGGCGAGGGCAGCGCGTGCGTCTGGTCGCCCAGGGTGATCTGCCGCTCTTCCATCGCCTCGAGCAGCGCGCTCTGCACCTTNNGTCGGCCGGCAGCAGGTCGGGCGTGAATTGGATGCGCGAGAACTGCGCCTCGATGCACGCGGCGAAGGTCTTGACCGCCAGCGTCTTGGCCAGGCCCGGCACGCCTTCAAGCAGCACGTGGCCGTCGGCCAGAATGGCGATCAGAATGCGCTCGGTCATGGCGCGCTGGCCGACGATGCGCTTGCCCACCTCGGCCAGCAGCAGTTCAACGAACCGGCTGTGCTCGACGATCTCCCGCTCGATCCGTTCAATTTCCGCAGAGACCATGGCTTTTCCCCTTGCTGAATTTGGGTCTTTTCACAGACACGCGCGCGCGAAAAAAGGTTCGATGCGCGTGGAGGCAGGAAAGTAATCGCTATTTGCTGAGAAATCAATGTGTTGGCGCGGGCGGGTCGGAGAGGCGGAGGTTGATTTTGACAGGATGAACAGAATCGACAGAATTGACAGGATGAGCGGAATCCTGTTGATCCATCTAATCTTGTGATCCTGTTGAAAAAAAGCTCCGAAGTGGCAATCGCTCCCTTTTGCCGCTAGACTGCCGCCATGTCGGGCGACCTGCCACGCTGGATCAACTTCAATGTCACCAACCGGTGCGGCCGGCGGTGTCTGCATTGCTCGCTGTGGAAAGTCCCCGAGCGCAATCCGCCGAGCATTGAAGAATGGCTGAGCGCGGTGGAAGGCGTAGCCGATTGGCTGGGCGCCGTGCGCGTGGTGTTTTCCGGCGGCGAGCCGCTCGAAAGCCCGCTCACCATTCCGCTGATCGAACGCGCCGCGGCGCGCGGCCTGCACACGGCGGTCGCCACCAACGGCTTCGTGGTCGACGAGGCGCTGGCGCGGCGATTGGCCGACGCGGGGTTGGAAGAAGCCAACATCAGCCTCGACGGCTTCGCGCCGACGCACGACCGCATCCGCGGCTATCCCGGCGGCTTTGCGCAGACGCTGCACGCGATTGGTTATCTGCACGACGCCGGCGTGCGGACGAACGTCGTCACCGTTGTGATGAACGACAATCTCGCGGAAATCCCGGAACTGGTGCGTTACCTGGAGCGCGACGGTCGCGTGCTGGGCGTTTTCTTTCAGGCGATGGCGCAGCCGTTCGGCGAATTCGAGGCCCGGCCCGGCTGGTGGCGCACCCATTCGCTGTTCCCGCGCGACGCCGAGGCGGTGANNGCGAGGCCCGGCGCGACGCCGAGGCGGTGAAGGCGTCGATGGTCGAGTTGGTCGCGATGAAACGCGCGAACGCGCGCATCAACAACGCGGAGATTCAACTGCGCGCAATGCGGGCCTACTTCGCTAACCCCGAGCGCTTCACACTGGCGAAATGTTCGGTGGACCTGATCGGGTTGAACATCAACGCCGACGGCGAGTTGGGGTATTGCGTGCACGTGCCGCCGCTGGGCGATATCCGCGAGGCGAGCGTGCGCGACCTGGCCGCGTCGCCGGCCGCCGAAAAACATCGTGAACTTATGAAGAGTTGCCGGTTCAACTGCCATCTGTTGATCAATTGCTGCTTCGATTCCGCGCAGTTCGTGGCGGGCTGAATATCGTCGAACGGTCGTTCGTTCGCGCGGCGCAGTGAGCCGAATTTGGTAGGTTTTTGACCCTTTACAGCCCACTCTCGCCAAGATATAGTTTCTCGTTTCTATTTTCCGGGACGATCGGGCGCAACCCTGTGGGAGTGGTTTCGCCGGTCTGTTCCAACACAAGGACATTGACATGGCTCTGGATGCGGCGGAACTGAAGAGGCTCAAGCAAAAGGCGCGGCAGATTCGCGAGGAGATCGTCAAGATCACCTACACCTGCGGCGGCGCGCACATCGGCGGCGCATTGAGTCAGACCGACCTGATGGTCGCGCTCTATTACAAGTTCATGAACATCGATCCGAAGAAACCGGAGCTGGCCAACCGCGACCGGTTTATCCTCAGCAAGGGGCACGGCGGCGTCGGGCACGCGGTGGTGCTGGGCGACCTCGGCTATTTCGACAAGGAAACGCTGAAGGAGTTCAACAAAACCGGTTCGCCGTTCGGCATGCACCTGGACTGCCTGAAGGTCCCCGGCGTCGACGCCTCGACCGGCTCGCTGGGCCACGGCTTTTCCATCGCCATCGGCATGGCCATCGGCGCGCGGCTGCAGGGCAAGAAGTGGCGCACCTACGTCATGCTCGGCGACGGCGAGCTGCAGGCGGGTCCGGTGTGGGAATCGGCGATGGCCGCGCCGCATTTCAAGGTCACGAACATGACCACCATCGTCGACCGCAACATGTTGTGCATCGACGGCTCGACCGAAGAGATCATGGCGCTCGAGCCGCTGAAGGCGAAGTGGGAGGCGTTCGGCTGGAAGGTGATCGAGCTCGACGGCCACGACTTCAACGAAATCTGCGACGGCATCGAACTGGCCAACGCCTCGAAGGATCAGCCGGCGGTGATCATCGCCAAAACCGTCAAGGGCAAGGGCGTCGACTTCATGGAGTGCGACAAGAAATGGCACTACGCGGGCCTGGATGACGTGACGATGAACAAGGCTCTCGAGTCGCTGAAGAAAGGAGCCAAGTGATGGCCAAAGGCATTACCTGGTCGATCGAAGACGCCGACCATATGACCCAGGCGGAAATCTACGGCGAAGTGCTCACCCAGATCGCCAAGAAAAACAAGAAGATCATCGCGATGACCGCCGACCTGGCGGGTTCGACCAAGATCGGCCGCTTCCAGAAAGACTTTCCCGAGCGGTTCTTCAACGTCGGCATCGCCGAAACGAACATGATGGGCATCGCCTCCGGCCTGGCGGCGACCGGCCTGATCCCCGTGATCTCCACCTTCGCCGCGTTCGCCGCGCTGCGCTGCGCGGAGTGGGTGCGCACCGATCTGTGCTACCAGAAGCGCAACGTGAAAATCATCGCCACGCACAGCGGCACGTCGTTCGGCCAGGCGGGCACCACGCACCACTGCACCGAGGACTTCGGGGTGATGCGCGCGATGGCGGGCATCACCATCATCGCGCCGGCCGACGCCTACGAAACGGCGGTGGCGATGTCGCAGGCGATCGACATGGACGGCCCGGTGTATATCCGCATCGGCCGCAGCTTCGAACCGCCGTTGCATAAGAGCATCGACTCCTTCGATTTCCAGATCGGCAAGGCCATTCAACTGCACGACGGCACCGACCTCACCGTCATCGCCACCGGGCGCACGGTCAACGGCGCGCTCGAAGCCGCGGAAATCGCCGCGGGGCAGGGCCTGTCGGTGCGCGTGCTCGATCTGCACACGATCAAGCCGCTCGACACCGAGGCGATTCTGAAGGCCGTCATGGAAACGCGCCGCATCATCACGGTGGAAGACCACAACGTCTACTGCGGGATGGGCAGCGCGGTGGCCGACGTCATCGCCTCCTCGGGCAAGGGCTGCGTGTTCAAGAAGCTGGGCCTGCAGGACGTCTTTTCCATCGTCGGCTATCCCGACGATCTGTTGCACTATTACAAAATGGACGCCGACGGCATCGTCGAGGCGATCCAGCAAGTCATGAAGATGGACTTCGAGCAGGACGAGGATTGGGAGGACGAGGTCTGATCATGCCGACCCGCGACGAACTCCGCACGCGATTGTTCCTCAACGCCGCCTTGCCGCTGGTCAAGGTGGTGCGCGAGGAAAATAAAACGCTGCGCCACCTCACATCCAAGCTCAAAGGCGTGGTGCAGTTCGAGGTCAAAAACACCGATTGGGGCGCGCACCTGATCTACGGCCATGGCGAACTCGAATTCCAGCGCGGAAAACACGAGAAGCCCGACGTCGCCTTCATCTTCAAAGACCTGGTGCAGCTCAACAACTTTTTCAGCGGCAAGTCCATGATGCTGTCGTGGGTCAAGGGCATCTACCGGCTGGACCTGATCGCCGCCACGATGCCGTTGCTGCTTTCGCTGAAAATGTTGATGCCCGCGGCGGACCCGAAAGAGCCGGCCAAGCGCGCGCTCAAGGTCAAGCTGCTGCTGTACATGGTCACCGCCGCGCTCTCGCAGCTCAACAAAGCCGGCGACGAATTGATGACCAAACTGACCAAAGGCAGTCCCGACCGGGTCTATCAGTGGTCGGTGACCAACGGCCCGGCGGCGTTCCTGCGCATGAAAAACGGCAAGACGAAAGCCGGGCGCGGCGAATACACGCGCCGCCGTCCGTTCGTGCTGATGAAGTTTCCCGATCTCGATGGAGCGTATCAGGTTCTGACCAGCAAGGCGCCGCTGGTCGAGGCGGTCAAAAAAGGCTACGTTGTCACGGAAGGCGCCATGGAATACTCCAAAGAGATTGGTTTGCGGATGCAATATATCGAGGAGTTGATGGCGTAAAACAACGAGCGTTCGGGCCTTGGATCGGCCATGGTCAGCACCTTCATCTGGAGTGATGCCGAATTGCGCGAAGGAACTACCGCACGGCTAGACAACAAAGGGAAGGTCCAATTTGAAGACGATCTCGCAGAAACTCGGCATCTGGCCCGACGACCGCATCCTAGTGGTCAATCCCGAGGATAAAGTACTCAATCGCATTAAAGAAGAAGTGAAGGGCGAGGCCGTATTTGTCACCGAATACGAGCCTACCGACAAGTTCCCGATGGTTTTGATCTGGTTGCGCGAAGGCGACGACGCGACCGCCCTGGCCAACAAGTACAAGGCGATGATCGACCAGATCGGCCAACTCTGGTTCTTCTTCCCCAAGCGTGAAACGATGCGCCGCGAGCAACTGACCAATACCCGCGAGACCATCACCCTCGACGTGATGCGCGCCCGCCTGGAGACGACGAAGATCTGCTCGATCGACGCCGACACCCAGGCCCTCGGTTTCGTCCTGCCGCTGCGGGATTAGCTCAATCGCCTCCGACAGGGTCGCTCGTTCACGTGTACCCCAATTATGTAGGAGCGCCCTTCCGAGTGCGATCGATAGTTGATGGTGGTGATATCTTCGCACCAAGAACAACTCATCAAGCTGTGAACTTGGCAAACTGCGACACAAGCCAGACGCCCGAAGCCCGCTATGCGGGCGAAAGCAGGATAGCCCCGTGCGTCAGCGCGGGGACGCGGCGAAAGAAAAAGCGCGAAGCCCGTGAAGCGGGCGAAAGAGTCTTGCGCCCCTTTCAGAGGCTCATTTTTCGCGGGGCACGGATTCCACGGGCTTACGCCCGTGGCTAAATAACTTTCGCCCGCGTGGCGGGCTCGCTACACGGAAAGCCCGGGTTGTGGATTTTTATCTTCTGAGCAGCGCGTTCGCCGCGACCTACCGTCGAACCGTGAGTAGGAATAATTTCTCAACCGCGAATTTGCGCGAACAAACGCTAATCGGTCCGGATTCGCGTTCATTCGCGTTGATTCGCGGTTTCCACTCTTCATGATTCTTAGGCCTGATGCGGGCGCTGGCGCGCCTGGCCGCCGAACAGCCGCCCGCGTTGCGGGCTCGCGGCACGGGAAATCCCGGTTTGTAGATTTCCATTTTCTGACCGGGGTAGACCAGATTGCGTCCAGAAGGGCGCGCGTACACCCCTACGCCGTAAACAACGTCTCGGCGAGATCTTTGATCGCCACACCGGCCTTGAGTTTTCGCAGCCGCCACCTTCGCCGCCAGCCGTAGAAGCGCCGGGCGAGCTCGTCGGCCTGCGCGGGTTTGCCGGCGCGCGAGCGGATACGGCCGAGATCCACGTCGGCGGTGTCGAGCACCTGCAGCGCGCGTTTGGGCGCATCCGACTGCACCACGCCGCGCACGATGATGGCGCGATCGCGGCAGAGGCGCGCCACGTAACGGCAGGCGGGCAGGTTGTTCTCATCGACGGCCAGCGTGAGTTGATAGCCCCCCAGCCCGGCGAACAGGCCCACGTTTTCTTCGGGCCAGGCGGCCGGCGAAAGCGGATCGATCCAGTTCAAGTGCGCCGGGTGCGGTTCGTCCACCCACGACTCCAGCAGGCGCGCCATCGCCTCCGCCGACAAGCCGGCGCCGCCGCGCAACTGCACGTCGGTCACCTTGACCTCGAACGCCAGGTGGGCCAGTTCGAGGGCGATGTCTTCGTTTTGCCGCCGGTCCACCGGCACGGTCCAGCGACGCAGCCCGCGCCGCACCAGGCCCGGGCTGGGCAATTGATCGTAGCGCTCGATCTCGACCAGGTGATACGCGGGCAGGCCCCATTCGTCCGGGTCATCCGGCACCGCCGGCGGATTCGCGACCACCGCGCCTTCGCGGCCCATCGCCACCCCCGGCATTTCCACCGGCGCCTCGCCGCGGCGGGCCAGTTCGACGACGACTTCGACGTACGCGCCGACGACCGCGCCGTCGATCAGCCCCGGCGTGTGAAAAACCAGCGACGACGGCTGCACGCCGGGTCCGACGACCAGCAGCGGCGTGTGCGGCAGCGCCTGCCGGAGCGGCCGGCAGAGGTCGTGAAATTCCGCCTCGGCCCCGGCGGCCAGCCAGAGCACGAGCGCGTCGGGCGCGCAATCGACCGCGCGGGACACGAGGCCTTGTAAATC
Source organism: Deltaproteobacteria bacterium (assembly GCA_003170555.1). Classification (GTDB taxonomy): domain Bacteria; phylum Lernaellota; class Lernaellaia; order Lernaellales; family Lernaellaceae; genus FEN-1099. Next base: position 6,353 of record PMZC01000083.1, on the reverse strand, counting down.
AAACAGAGATCGGTCATAAATGCGCGGGTCGTCGCCGCCCGTACGTTCGAGCGCCGCGGCCAGGCGGGCCGCCTCGTGTGGCACGTCCGCCCACGGTTCCGGCGCGGGGAGGGAGATGAGTGCGAGGCGCGACACGGTTGCCCCAAGGCGATTTATCCTGTTGTCTAAAGGGTAACACCAAACAAAGTGAAAGAAAAGCTTGACATTTAGTGACCTAAACCATTATACAATAGACAGAATTTCGGAGACGCCATGACCCAGTTCAGTGAATCACGCCTCTCCCGGCGGCTGCTCCGCGCCACCGCGCTGCTCGTCTTGCTGGTCGGTCTCGCCGGTTGCGGGCCCAAGTTCGAGACGATGACGGCGCAGCAGATCTACGACTACGGCGAGCAGCAATACTCCAAACACAACTTTCAGGACGCGCTGGACGCCTACAACGCGCTGATCGACCTCTATCCGTTCTCCGTGCACGTCACCGAAGCCGAACTCCGCGTCGCCGACTGCAACTTCGAGCGCCGGCGCTGGGCCGAGGCGGAGACCGCGTACGATTCGTTCCTCAAGCGGCATCCCAATCATCCGCAGGCCGACCGCGCGCTCTTTCACCAGGGCATGTGCGATTACAAACAGAAACTGGCGATCGACCGCGACCAGGGTCCGACGCAGCAGGCGGAACATCTTTTTTCCACGCTCGTCAGCCGCTACCCGCAGAGCACCTACGCGAACGAAGCCCAGCAACGCCTGGCCGAGGTGCGCAACGATCTGGCCGCACGCGAACGCTACATCGCCTTCGTCTATTGGCGGCAGGACGAATACTACGCCAGCTACAAACGGTGGGAGCGGATCATCCACCTGTTCTCCGACACCAAGTTTTACGAGGACGCGCTGTACTACGGCGCGCGCTGCCTGCTCCAACTCGACGAGAAGACCGAAGCGCGGCGATTGCTGCAGGCGCTGATGAATAAATTTCCCGAGGGATCGTATGCCAAGAAGGCCAAGGACCTGCTGGCCCATCTCGATTAGCCTTGCGGCGCTGGCCGTGCTCGCCGCGCTGCTGCTGCCGGCTTGTACGGACGACCGCGGGCTGATCGACCGGACCCTCGACGCCCGCTCCCGCGCGCTCGCCGACAAAGACCTCGACGCGTACTTCGGCCTCTTCTCTCCTGATTACGTTTGGGCGCAGCCGATGCGCGAGTACCGCAACATCATGCGGCTGCGCTTCAAGAACTACCTGTCGATCGAATACCAGGCGTACTCGCGGCAAGTCGATCTTCGCGGCGATCTCGCCCGCGTGATTCAGGCCTATCGATTTACTTTGACCGACCGGTACCACCAAACCCAGACGCTTACGGGGACGGACCACTTCATGATGAAGCGCCACGGCTTCTGGCCCTTCACCCGTTGGCTGTTCTATCAGGGGCTGGACGCCACGGCCAAGCCGAAAGCGGCGCCGGCGCCGGAGAGTCCGACCCCCACCGCACCACCCAACCAAGGAGGCGGCGCATGACCGGCGAAGCCAGACGGTTGTTCGACGACGGCAACCTCGCCCTGGAGCGCGGCGATTTCCCCGCCGCGGAAACCTGCTTCACCAAGGTGCTCGCCCAGCACCGGGAGTACGCCGACCTGTACTGCAAGCTCGGGCAGGTCTATCACCAAAGGGGCCGCTTCACCGACGCGATCAAGCTCTTCGCCGAAGCGCTCCGGCAGAACCCGAACTACCTCGAGGCGCGCGTCAACCTGCTGGTGCTGCTCAACGACCTGGGCCATTACGATCACGCGGCGCGGCTGCTGCCCAAGCTGAACGGCGCGGGCGCGAACCCCGGTCCGCTCAATATGGGCCGCCTGGCGAAGAAGCATCTGGAAAGCGGCGACGCCTATTATGCGCTGCAGCTCTACGAACACGCGCGGGTGGAATACGAACACGCCTGCAAGCTGCGTCCCGGCTGGGCCGACCTGCGCACGAAGTTAGGCCTGGTCTATCGCCGCCTGAACCGCGCGGCCGATTCGCTGCGCGAACTCGAAACCGCCGCGGCGATCAATCCGCGCTACCTCGAGGCGCGCGTCGAACTCGCGCTCGGCTATTACCTGCAAGGCAAGGCCGACCACGCGGTCTCGCTGTGGAAGGCGGTCCTCGCCGCCGACCCGCAGCACCCGCGCGCCGCGCGCTACCTCGCCCTGGCCCACGCGAAGAGCGAAATCGCCGCCGCGTAGACCATCATCTTTTTTGACAGGATTTACAGGATTTATTGGATCGACAGGATCGGAGCGGATTTACTCCCGTTGTTGTAGGGGCATGGCATGCCATGCCCTTTCGACTTCGATGGTCTGAAGTATGCGTCACCGAAGAAAATGGCATCGCCGGCGTGGATTCGAGATCGAAAAGAGTCTTGACAGCCCGAGGCGGAACCCAAACAATCCAAGTACACACCGAGCAACGTTCAGAGGCAGAATTACGGGGAGGCAACGAATGGCGCTTGTGAAGTGTCCAGACTGCGGCAGCGAAATCAGCGACGCGGCCCCGAATTGCTTGAAATGCGGCAGGCCGTTGCAGGTGCCAATAGACATTCCCGTTATGCCGGGACCAGCTATCAACGCTTCGGCACCTAACGCGCAAGGTCAAGTTTCTGTCAAGTTGACCCAAAAAACTTGGTTCATAGTACTGACGCTCTTTTTTTGCTTCCCCGTTGGCCTGCCATTGATGTGGATGCAAAAAGGAAGTGGATTTTTCGCAAACAAAATCGTTTGGAAGATCGCGATAACCATCTTCCTGGGCGTATCGATTCTTGCGAACATTTTAAAACCCACTGAACCATCAAAACCGGCGGAAGGTGTGTGGAAAGATTCCGAGTCTGGCCTGATGTGGCAGATTCAACCGACGGGTGGCAATATGAGTTGGAGCAATGCGAAAGAGCATTGCAAGAGCTTGAGTTTGGGCGGAGAAAGCGACTGGCGGCTGCCGACGATCTCTGAGCTTCGGAGCTTGATTCGGGACTGCACGGCGACACAGGAGGGCGGTGCCTGCAATGGGACAGACAGTTGCCAGAGTCGGAACGATTCATGTGACGGATGCACCCTTGGGGGCGGACCGGGGCCGGGCCGCGCCTACTGGCCACCCGAAATCTCAGGCAACGTCAGTTGGTATTGGTCGTCGGACGCGATCGCGTTGGATGACGTCAGCGTTCGCGGTTGGGTGTGGGCCGTCGATTTCGGACGCGGCTTCGTCGGCTTCCACGTTGGCGACGTCAACTTCAACATCGTCACCCGCGACAACGAAGCGCGTTGTGTGCGTTAGCCAGCCGGCCGTGAAAATGGAACGACAGTTGTTGGCAAGAAGAATTCAGTATGATGTTCTTGGGACTTGCCCCAACCTTCGAGCATCTAAAACCGCGAGAACTCTAACCGTCACTGGTTCGAGAGACGGTTGGAGCGGCATTGCGCATACCTCATAGTAATGAAGGGAGAACCCGATGCGCGGACTGAGCGAAAAGTTCAAGCGTGATCTGAAAGATGGCTTTCTAAAACCCATTTTGGAACAGGTAAAAGGAGACCGAAGCCTGTGCATGGAAATCCGGCGGGATTCCGTCAATATTTACTATCGCGGAGGCAGCTTGGTGCGGTTGACCGCGAAGAACGGAACCTATGAGGCGCACTTCGATTCGCAATATTTCGGAAAAACGCCAGCCGCAAAGACCCCGACTTTTACGAACGACATTCTGACAAGCGACGCCGAGGTCAGCCGGTGGCTGAAAAGTCTCCCCGGCTGTCGGCGGGCGATGGATAGTTGGTTCGGAACGCATCCGAAGGAAGAGCGCGAAGTGCAACAAATGATCGTCCGTGACAACAATTTCGGATCAATAAGCCGCTCCACCGACTATTTTATCTGCGACATCGAATACGACGCGAACGCGAACGGCCGGTTCGACATGGTCGCCGTCCACTGGCCATCGTCGCCAGCGGCACGCAAGAATACCAAGGATCGCCGGCTCGTACTCATCGAGGTCAAGCACGGCGATGGCGCGCTTGATGGCCCTTCCGGTCTGCATGGCCATATCGCAGGTGTTGATGCATTCCTCGACAATCCGGGTAACGTTGAAACGCTTAAGAAGGAGATGACTGCTTCGTTCAATGACAAGCGTGCGCTCGGCATCATGAATTGCGAACTTGGCCTAACAGGTTTCAGCAAGGAGAAGCCGGTTCTACTATTGGTCTTGGCTAACCATGACCCGGACAAGACCAAACTGGGAGTTGTGCTCCGATCATTGCCTGCCTGCCAACATGCTGAGGTCCGCTTTGCCTCCGCCACGTTCATGGGATACGGCCTTTTTGACCGGGCCATTTTGACGTTGCCCGAACTTGCAACGCGTTTTAGCGGCTGCATAAAAGGACTATCGCAGGACGTATTGTGAATCCCGTTCTGGACAGGAATTCCGGGGGAATTCCGGGGCCAGCTAACTTATCTTTTCTGAAAGCATAATTAACCAAAACAGGCTATACGCGTTTCGCGCGTCTGCGTCGATCGTTCGGCTTGCCATCCACACACCTTCGGCCCACCGCGGCGGTCGGCCGAAAGTGTGCCACCCGGCGATTCGTAGGGGCAGACCGGCGTGTCTGCCCCAACAGCACTGGGCGGACACGTCGGTCCGCCCTTACAGAACTCATATCCTGCTGATCCTGTTTATCCTATCAAAATATCTTTCCGGGCGCGACGAGCACTGGCAAGCTTCGCGGAGCCTCGCGTGCCAGTGCCACCCTATCCCCACCACTCTTCACTTTTCACTTTGTCGCGGGATCGGCGATTCCTGCTTCGGCGAAGCCTTTCGCGCGCAGCAGGCAACTGTCGCAACGGCCGCACGGACGGCCGTCGGGCGCGGGGTCGTAGCAGCTATGGGTCAGCGCGAGATCGACGCCGAGCTCGACGGCGCGGCGGATGATCTGCGTCTTGGTCAGGTCGATCAGCGGCGCGTGCACGGTGAAGCGGCCGAGCCGTTCGACGCCGGCCTTCGTCGCGAGGTTCGCCAGTTCGGTGAAGGCGCGCAGAAACGCGGGGCGACAATCGGGGTAGCCGCTGTAGTCGAGCGCGTTGACGCCGAGAAAAAGATCGAACGCGCCGATGACCTCGGCGTAGCCCNNTGCGCGCGGGGACGTAGGTGAGCGGAATGCCCTGCCCCATTTCGGCGTCGGCGCGGTCTTTCGGCACGGCGAGCGACGCGTCGGTGAGCGCCGAGCCGCCGATCCAGGTCAAATCGAGCGGGACGATGCGATGATCGGTCACGCCCGCCGCCGCACAAACCGCGCGCGCGCGTTCGATTTCGACGTGATGGCGCTGCCCGTAAGCGAACGTCAACGCGTGCACGGCGAAGCCCTGGGCCTGCGCGATGGCCAGCGTGGTCGCCGAATCGAGCCCGCCGCTGACCAGCACGACCGCCGGCTTCACGGCCGCGCCCGCTGTCTCAATTCGACGAGCCATTCGTAAGGCACGAGCAATTCGGAAAAACCGAAACCGAGTTTGATGTCGGGTTTGGTCGCGCCGTGAAAATCGGAGCCGCCGGTGCGCAGCAGGCCGCGGCGCGCGGCGATGTCGCTGTAGATCTGCACCTGCGCCGCGTTGTGCGTCGAGTACATGACCTCGATGCCGACCAAGCCCAGCGCGCACAGCTCGCCGACCGCTTCGTCGAGCCGCGTCGGCGACCAATCGTATTCGATCGGATGCGCGAGCACGGGCAAACCGCCGGCCCGACGTATGACGCCGAGCGACTCTTCCGGCGTGAAGCGGAACTTCGGCACGTACGCCTTGCCCTTGCGGTCGAGGTAGACGTCGAACGCTTCCTGGTGGCTCTTCACCACGCCCTTCTTGAACAGCACCGCCGCGAAGTGCGGCCGCCCGACCACCTCGCCGCCCGCTTGCGCTTCAACTTCCGCCAGCGTCAGGTCGACGCGCAGCTCGCGAAAGCGCGCGACGATCTTCGCGTTGCGTTCGTTGCGCACGCGTTTGGCCCACTCGAGCTTTTCGCGCAGCACCGCGTTTTCGTGATCGAGGTAATAGCCGAGGATGTGCACCGTCTTGCCGCGCACGTCGGTCGACAACTCGACGCCCGGCACGACCTCGAAGCCCAGTTCGCGTCCGGCGGCCAGGCCCTCGGCGACGCCGTCGACGGTGTCATGATCGGTCACGGCCACCGCGGCCAGGCCGGAGTCGCGCGCGAGGCGCACCAATTCGGCGGGGGTCAGCGAGCCGTCGGACGCCGTGGTGTGCGCGTGCAAATCGATGCGGCCCGGCATGTCAGATATCCACCTTGAACACGCCCTTCATCGACAGGCCGAACAGAATCGACAGGACGAAGTAGACAATCAGCCAG
>PMZC01000071.1 GCA_003170555.1 Deltaproteobacteria bacterium | reverse complement strand
GGTCTACACGATCAAGCAGTACATCGATCGCGCGTTGGAGATCGATCCGAATTTTGTGCCGGCGATGGTCGTGCGGGCGCGCATGACCTACGAACTGCCGTCGTTTTTTTCCAGCAACAAACCGAAGGCGGAGGCGTTGTTCAAGCGCGCGCTGCAGTTAGACCCGCACTACGAAAACGCGTATCTCGAATACGCCGCGTTTCTGATCAAAGACAAGAAGTATCCGGCCGCGGCGAAGCTGCTCGATCAGGTGACCGCGCCGGATTTCCCGCACGCCTTCGCGTCGGCGTGGGTGCTGATCTACCAGCCGCGCGCCGCCGAATTGCGCGAGCAAATCCGCCGGGCCGCCGCCGGCGGTTGAGCGACCGCGCCTACAAGCGATCGGTCTGCGCCAAAAACTGCACGGTGAAGTAGAAGTCCTCGATGTTTCGCTGCTGCGACTTGGTGATCTCAATGATGGTCTGATGGTTCAACTGCTTGTCCTGCATGACCATCTTTTTCAGAATCAGCACGCCGCCTTGCAGATAGATTTCGGGAATCGTCTTGACCTTCTTCAGCGCGCCGTCCTTGTCGTAGAACTCGGTCATCACCGGCGCGAAGTCGGCTTTGCGGAACCAGTCGATCATCTTCGCGTAGCCGGGGCCCGTGCCCGGTTTGAAGGTCGTTTCGATCACGTAGCAGGGCTGCCCGTTGTACGCGCCGTCGGGCTGAAGCACGTGCACGCCCTTTTCGGGATCGAGCGCCTCGAGGTCGCCGTAGGCGAAGTCGGAGCCCATGTAGCTCTGCTGGCGCTGCTTGCTGCTGATCGTGCGGGGGTGGCCGATGTCGGGAATGAAGATCGTCATATCGGCTTCGCGATTGGCGTTCTCGACCATCAGAAACTTGGTGCCCTTCACTTCGTCGGGGTACAAGAACGTCGTCTGCGTGCGCGACAGGCCGTTGACCGTCTTGCCGCGCGACAGCATCTTGATCTGGCGCTTTTCGTTGCGCTTGTTGATCAGCGACATGGTGAGCTCGTTGATCGAGCTTTTGGTCTGGCAGGCCTGCTTCGAGCGAATGATGATCTGCTTGGCGGTCAGGTTGTCGCCCGTCGCCGAGATGACGAACACCGCCAGCAGCAGAACCGGCAACAACCACGGGACAAACTTCTTCATCGTAATCCTCCGTTGCGTTATTCGTTGACCGCCGAACCGTGGCGGGCCAGGAACGCGGGGTTGAACCAGGCCAGCAGGGCCGGCAACACCGTGACCGAGAACAGATAGCTGGTGAACATGTTCAGCGAAACCATGAAGCCCATGTGGCGGGAGGGCGGGAACTCGGAAATCACCAGCACCAGGAACCCGCCGATCACCACCGCGGCATTGAAGAAGATCGACTTGCCCGCCGAGGCCATGGTCAGCTCGACGAGCGCTTTGCCCTGATAGCCGCGATGCAGCGTGATTTGGTACTTCGCGATCAGATGGATGCCGTAATCCACGCCGACCCCGATGCCGATGCAGGCGGTGATCGCCGTCGCCGGCTCGAGCGGAATGTGCAGCAGCGCCATCACGCCGAAGTTGACCGCCGTCGCCAGGCTGATCGGCACGGCGGTGAATACGCCCGCCATCGGCGAGCGGAACATCACCGAGGTGATGATGAAGACCATCACCATCGACAGCAGAATGGACCAGATCTGGCCGTAGACAATGATGTTGATCAGGTCGACCAGCACGCGCCCGTGACCGCCGATGCTGATCTTCGTCTCGGACAATCCGCGCAAATACTGGTCCGACAGCTTTTCCATCTGCGCCAGCACGCGCGCGAGATCCTTGGTCGAGGTCGTCGTGACCCGCGTTTGAATGTCGATCTTGCTGTCGTTGAAGTTGATGTAGTGGTTGATGTTCTCGCCGGAGTAGAGCAACAGGTACGTGCCGATCAGGTTGCGCGTCGGCGGCACCACGTCATAGGCCTGGCCGCCGCCGTTCATCGCCTGATGCATCAGCTTGAGAAAATCGACCACGCTGGTCGACGCGCCGACGAGCGGCAACTTCAAGACCGCCTGCTGGTACTCATCGACCGCCTTCAGCGCCGCCGGATCGAGAAAACGTTTCTCGGTCGGCGATTCGAGTGTGGTGTGAATGACGATGGCGCCGTTGAACATCTTGTTGATCAGCGTCGTGGAAATCGGAATCGGGTCGGTCTGGTTGAAGTTCGACATCGGGTCGGAGTCGACGTTCACCCCGCGCGCCGCGATCAGCGCGAGGACGAAGATGAGCGCGGCCGTGGCGATGATCTTCTTGCGCTGTTGATAGATCGTCGTACCCAATCGCTCGAACAGCTTGTCTTCCCAGGTGCCGACGCGGCTGGTGAGGCGCGCCTTCGGCGCCTTCATCTTCGCCAGCGCGGCCGGAATCAGCACGAGGGCGAAGGCCAGCGCGACCAGCAGGCCGAACGAAGTGAACACGCCGGTATAGAACATCGGCCGCATCTTCGACGAGAGCAGCGAGAGAAAACCCGCGGCGTCGGTGGTCGAGGCCATGATCAGCGGCGACCACAACTCGAGCATCGCCAGCAGCGCGACCTGGCGGCTGGTGACCTCGGGGTTGATCTTCACCTGCTCGCTGTAGACGACGTGGTACCGCGCGATGATGTGCAGGCCGTAGGCGACGCCCATCGCCATGAGCAGGATGGGGATCATGCTGGTCATCGGGTAGATCGGCACCTTGCACAGCGCCATCAGCCCGAAGGACCAGATCACACAAAAGATGACGCCGGCCAGCGGCAACACCAGCCCGCGAAGAGTGCGGAACATGATCAGCAGCAATACGATGACCAGCACCGCCACCAACGGCATCATGCGGCTCATGTCCTTCTCGACATGTTGGGCCAGCACGCCGGTCACCACGGGGTTGCCGGTGATGTAGAAGGTTTCGCCCGCGGTCGGGATTTTGGCCAGCATGTCGCGGACGTCGTAGTAGACCTTGGCCTTTTCGGCGACGGGCGTCACCGCGCCGTAGATCAGCGTGCCTTTGTCGCTCGCCGCGACCATCGTGCCGTGGATCATCTTGTTGCCGCGCACCCGCTCGCGCAGCGCGTCGATCTCCGCGGCCGTGCGCGGCATCTCCGGGCACAGCGGCACGACGGTGAAACCGCCGGCCTCGCCGACGATGTTGCTGACGTTGAAAATCGACCAGACCTTCGAGGCGTCGACGCCCCGCACCTTTTGCAGTTGGTCCGCGATATCGTGGATGACCTGCAGCGTGTGCGGCGTGTAGATGCCCTGCGGCCCTTCGTTGACCACGGCCACGACCACGCTGTCTTCCATCTCGAACACGTCGTCGACCATCTTGGCGTGCTCGACCGACGGATACCCGGTGGGCAGCATGTTTTCCACCGCCGCCTCGGCGCGCAGCTTGGTCAGGCCGTACGCAAAGCCGGCCGTCAAAATCAGGGACAGCGCGACGACCAGATAGGTATGCGCGGTGACCCATTCGAAGAATCGCCTCATCATGTTTTACGCCTCTTCTTGCTCGCCGCACGCGGCGCGCGACGGGACGCAGTAACCCGTTTGCCCAACAGTTCGTTCAAGCCGCGAACGAACTGCTCGATTTCGCGGTCCGGCAATTGCCCGTGCAATACGGCGCGGCCGACGTGGCTCAGGCCGCCGATCAACAGGTAGGCGAGGGCGCGCGCCGCCGCCGCCGAGTAGCCCTGCTGCTGCATGTGCTGCTGGATCATATTCGTGAAGTGATCGATCGTCACCTGCTGCATTTGGCGGAACCGCTCTTCGCCGCGCGTGCCCGAGCCGACGATGACGTCGAAGAACAGCAGCAGCACGTCGCGGCTGCGCTCGGCCTCGGCGACCACCGTTTGCACCAACGATTCGACGACCGCGGCGAAGTCGCCGTGCGCGGAGAGAAACTTTTCCTGCAATTGCAGAATGAACGTCGACTGTTCGCGCAACAGCAGATCGACGATGTCGGAAAAAAGGTCTTCCTTGCTTTTGAAGTGCGTGTAGAACGTGGCGCGGGAAACATCGGCCGCGCGCAACACGTCTTCGACGTTCACCGCGTGGTAACCCCGGGCGGCGAAGATGCGCACGCCGGCGAGGATGATCTGCTGTCGTTTGCCGTTGTCCACCGGGAAGTCGCCCCAACCGCGATTGAACAATTCAGTATGGCGGATGATATTCGCATAGAGCCGGCGGGTCAAGGGGCCTCTTTCGCTATTGAACACTCGTGTTTAATTCGCTAAGATCGCGGCCATGAAGCCGAGCCGTGATTTTCGCCGGTTTGCACCGGGCGTAGGCCTCTGGTTGTGCGTCATGCTGACGGTCGGCCTGGCGACGACCGCCGTCGCCGGCGAACCGTCCGCGCCGTCGGGTCCGGCGGGCGGCGCACACGACTTGGGCGCCTTGTTGCCGCTGTGGAGCGTCATCCCCTTCGTCGGGATGTTGCTGTCGCTCGCCTTGGCGCCGTTGCTGGTGAAATCGTTTTGGGCGCGGCGCTATCCGCTTGTCGCATTGTTTTGGGCGGCGGTTTTCGCGGTTCCATTCGTCACTCGGTACGGCGCGACCGCCGGGACCGCGCTGGCGCACATGGCGCTCAGCGATTACCTGCCGTTTATCATTTTGCTCACCGGGTTGTACACGGTTTCCGGTGGAATGATTCTCCGGGGGAAGCTGGCCGGCACGCCGCGCACCAACGTGGTGCTGCTGCTCATCGGCGCGTGCGCGGCGAGCGTGATCGGCACAACGGGCGCGGCGACGTTGATGATTCGGCCGGTGCTGCGCGCCAACCGGCATCGACAACACAAAGCGCACATCGTCGTGTTTTTGATTTTCCTGGTCGGCAACATCGGCGGCGTGCTGACGCCGCTGGGCGATCCGCCGCTGTTTCTCGGCTTCCTGCACGGCGTGCCGTTCTTCTGGACGCTGCGCCTGCTGCCGCTTTTTCTGGTCAGCGTGAGCGCGCTGCTGATCTTGTTTTATTTCCTCGATCGCCACTGGTTCGCGCGGGAGGCGCATGGCGAGCAGGTGCGCGAAACCGGCGGCGACGCGGGCCTCGACCGGCTGCGCCTCGACGGCGCGCACAACATCTTGTTTCTCTTGGCCATCGTCGGCGCGGTGCTGATCTCGGGTTCGGTCCGCTTGGGCCAGCTCGACGTTTTCGGCGTGACCCTGCTCGGACGAAACCTGCTGCGCGACGGGCTGATCATCATCGCGGCCGTGCTGTCGTACGTTTTGACGCCGCACCGCATTCACCACGACAACGCTTTTGTCTGGGGACCGATGCGCGAAGTCGCCTGGCTGTTCGGCGGCATCTTCGTGACGATGATTCCGGCGCTCGCGATTCTGAAAGCCGGCGAGCACGGCGCGCTGGCTTGGTTGCTGCACACGGTCAACAGCCCGGCGCGCTTTTTCTGGGCGGCGGGCGGCCTGTCCAGCTTTCTCGACAACGCGCCGACCTACCTGACGTACTTCGACGCGGCGCTCGGCCGCTTCTATCCGGGACAGCCCGAAGCCGCGGCGGTCGCCGGGCTGCTCGCCACGCACGCCGACACCCTCGCGGCGATCTCCGCCGGCGCTGTCTTCATGGGCGCGAACACCTACATCGGCAACGCCCCGAACTTCATGGTGCGCTCCATCGCCGAAGAGGCCGGGGTGAAGATGCCGCACTTCTTCGAGTACATGGTGAAGTGGTCGATCCCCATTTTGCTGCCGCTCTTCGCCGCCCTGACCTGGCTCTTCTTCCGCTGAATCCGCTGCTTGTCATTGACCGCCGCAAAGGATTAAACTGGTCGCCTCAGAAAATCATCCTCGTTTCGTTCTTTATCCGATCGCAGGGGGAGAGTCATATGCGTAACTTACTCAAGCTGACCATCGGCGTGCTCTTCGTACTCGTCCTCGCGTCCAACGCCTCGGCGCTGTCGATTGTGGAGCAGGACCCCACGCTCGACATGTACCAGAACCTGGACGTCGATCCGATGCGGATTGTCTTCGACCAGAGTCTCGACCAGTCGACTGTCGGCGCCTCTTCGGTTTTCGTCACCTTTGAAAACCAGCCGGACAATCACGTCGACGCGACGTATTCGTTCGACACGACGACATTGACCGATGATACCCTCGTGCTGACGCCGGCGACCGCCAACGGCCGCTGGCCTTTTGCGCGGCGGTTGGAATTGCACGTGACGACGGGCGTCAAGAGCACCGGCGGCTCGCCCTTCGACGGCAATTACACGTTCGGCGCGGTCTTCGTCGCCAACATCCCCAACGACATGGACATCTTGCAGAACTGGGATCCGACCGACCCGTTCGACTTCGTGGATGCGTTCGCCAACGCGAACGTGTTGGTCGGCTATGATCCGGTCGATCCCGAGCAAACCGATCCGTCGAAGCCGTGGACCATTCCCGGCATGGGCGCGACCGAGGCGTGGAAGCTCACGGCCGGACGGCCGGAGGTCATCGTCGCCGTGGTCGACGACGGCCTCGGACGCTACGACGATCTGGAGTTGGAGGAAAACTTGTTCCTCAATCGCGGCGAATTGCCGGCGCCGACCATCAACGGCGTTCCGTGCTCGCCGGACGAATATGATTGCAACGGCGACGGCAAGTTCAACATACGCGACTACGATCAGGACCCGAACTTCGCCGCCCTGGGCCGGCCGGTGACCATTCCCGATTTGTTTGCGGCTTTTTCCGACGGCATCGACGGCGACGGCAACGGCCTGATCGACGACATCTGCGGCTGGGATTTTCTGCGCAACACCAACCAGGCGCTGGGCGTCGGCGATTTCCCCGAAGGCACCCACGGCGGGGCCCGTTCGCGCGACGTCGCGGGCATTGCGGACAACAGCAACGACGACAAGCCGGGTTACTGTCCGCGCTGCACGATTCTGCCCGTGCGCATCGCGTCGTCGGTGATGCCGGAAGTCAACATTCTCGCGGCCGGCCTCAACTACGCTTACGAAATGGGGGCGAGCGCCGCGCTCTTCGCGTCCGAAACGCTCGACGCCACCGCCGACATCAACCGCAAGCTGACCCAGTATTCCGAAGGCGGCATGACGTTGGTCGGCGTGGCCAGCGACGAGGACAGCTATCACCACGCTTTTCCCGGCGCGTTCGACGATGTGATCAGCGTCAAGGCCATCTTTCCGATTCCGCCGATTGAATTTTTGGGCTTCTTCCCGATGCAGGTGTTCGGCTTCACCGAAACCTATTGCACGATGTGGGGCGAGCACGTGCACCTGGCCGCGTCGTCCGGCGCCTGCTCGTCGGAAGCGGCCGGCAACACCGCGGGCCTCGTCGGACTCATTTACTCGCGCGCGCTCGATCTGGGCCTCACGCTGTCGGCCAACGAGGTGAAGCAAATCCTGACGATGAGCGCGGATGACATTTACAAGTACTGCCTCACCTGGACCGGCGGCGGCTGCCAACCGGGTTGGGACGCGCACTTCGGCTACGGCCGGCCGAACGCCAAGTCCGCGCTGGCCATGCTGGGCGATCCGAACACGAACACGCCGGAGCACATTCCACCCGAGGTCAAATTTCGCCGACCGGTTTGGTACTCCGTGGTCGATCCGGTGGAGACGCCGCTGCTGGAAGTGGCCGGTTACCTGAACGCGCGGGGCCGCTCGTTCCACTGGGAATTGCAGGTCGCGGTCGGCCACGAGCCGCTGGACGACGAGTTCAAGACGGTGGCGACGGGCGACGGCAGCGCGGCCATCGACCAGGCGCTGGCCAAGGTGGATGTCAGCAAACTGCTGCCGGCCGATCTGATCGAAAACCCGCCGCAGGAGTCCTTCGACTTCACGGCGACCTTGCGCCTCTTCGCCACGTACGATCTGGCCGGCTTCGGCAAGGTGCGCGGCGAAGATCGCCGGACCTTCAGCCTGCACCGCGATCGCCGCGAGGACTTCGGCCTGCTGCCCGGCTTTCCGCTGAACATCGGCGCGTCGGGCCGTTCGGCCGTTACGCTCTACGATCTGGACGGCGACAAGGACGGCCGCCTGGAAATCGTGATCGCGGCCGCCGGTCCGCAGAGTATCATGGCGCTCAAGTTCGACGGGCAGAAGTACCGCATGATGAACGGCTTCCCGCTCGACGTGATGGATTACAACGGCTTGCCTGACGCGGCCGATGCGACGCTCAGCCACCCGGCCGTGGGCGATCTGTTCGGCGACGGCGAACCTTATATCGTCGTTTCGACGATCGCCGGCGCGGTGCTGGTCATTCACCGCCAGGGCGCCGCCCATCTCAACAACGCCGGTCAGCCCGAGCCGCTGCTGGCGGGATTTCCGGTTTACGCCGAACCGCCCGATAACTCTTCCACCGACACGTTCGGCCACGGGCGCGGCTTCCTCAGCTCGCCGGTGTTGGCCGATTTGGACGGCGACGGAATGCTCGAGATCATCGCCGCCAGCTACGACGGCCACGTTTATGCGTGGAAGCCGGTGGACGCCGACGGCGACGGCCAGGCCGATCCGGTTCCCGGCTTCCCGGTGTACTGCAAATCCGAGGCGGGGGCCGTGGCGGCGAACAAAGTCTGCGAGTCGGACATGTCGGCCTTCCATCCGCAGATCATCACCACGCCGGCGGTCGGCGTCTTTGATCCGGACTCCGCCAACCCGGATATCGCCCGCCATCCCGCCATCCTCGTCGGCACCAACGAGGTTTGCACGGATGGGCCGTTCGGCCTGAAGGGCACGCGCTTCTACGCGATC
Organism: Deltaproteobacteria bacterium; assembly: GCA_003170555.1. Lineage (GTDB taxonomy): Bacteria > Lernaellota > Lernaellaia > Lernaellales > Lernaellaceae > FEN-1099. The sequence goes on along the minus strand of PMZC01000071.1, from coordinate 14,102 downwards.
TATCACGACGGCAACAACGACAAGGCCGGCACGCCGTTCCTGCCTGATTTCCCGGTCAAGATGTTCGGCCCGATCAGCGACGCGCTGCCGTTGCCGCCGGTCACCATCGGCATCACGTCCGCCCCGGCGATGGCCCGCGATCAGGGCAACACGTACATCGGCGTCGGCTCGGCCATCTGGTTCCCGCAGATGATTGAATACTCCGGCGGCAAGATCAAAGTGCACACGCTCGGCGCGCCCGGGTTCAACGCGCTGGCCCACGGCAGCTTCGGCCGCCTGACCGGCGACGATCAGCTTCATTACGTGCTGCCGATCTCCGGCATTCTCGACATGATTGACGGCTGGATTTCCCTGCTCCAGCCGCTGCTCGTCGCCTGGTCGGTCGGCGATTTGACGCACACCGTCTTCGCCCTGAAGCAGCACGACAGCAACTGGTACACCAATCCGGTCATCGCGGACATTTCCGGCGACGGCGCGCCCGAAGCGATTTGCGGCACGGGCGGCTTCACCGTCGATGCGGTCGACGCCACCGGCGCGGAGCCGGAGACCTGGCCGAAGTTCACCAACCAATGGGCGGCGTCCGGCCCCACGGTCGGCGACGCCGACGGCGACGGCCGGTTGGAAATCTATCAGACCACGCTCGAAGGATCGCTCTATGCCTGGCGCACGCTGGGCGCGGCTTGTTCGGCGCGGGGCGGCGCCGCGGAATGGTGGACGACCAGCCATGACGAGCACAACACCGGAACGTACGGCACGGATACGCAGCCGCCATCGACCGTCACGAACCTGGCGGTGAAGAAGACCGACCGCGGCTATCATTTGTCCTTCACCTCGCCGGGCGACGACTGGCGCTGCGGCACGCCCGCCGCTTACGACATTCGCTTCGCGCCCGACCGCAACTCGCTGATCGGCTCGCTGAACTTCCTGGCGGCGCCCAAGATTCCGACGATGGACCTCCCGGAGCCGGTTTCCGGCGGCGAAGCGGTGCAACTCGACATCACCACCGCCGGGGTAGGTCCGTGGTTCGCGATACAAACGCGCGACCACGCCGGCAACCATTCGATGATCAGCGCGCCGGCGACCGTCGGCGGCGACGATGACACGGCGGACGACGACGCTGCCGACGACGACCACGACGACGACCCCGCCCAACCGTCCGGCGATGACAATTCCGGCGGCGGATGCGGATGTTGACCGACGACGCTTGGGTCAGCCCTTGCCGCGCTTCGACACCGCTTCGACGCAAATTCCGGTCGTCAGCGTTATTGCTGTCCAAAAAAAACGCCTGCAAGTCGCAATCGGGCCGTCCCGCGGCGGCGATCCGTGAATCAAGACGCTATTGACTTCGGCCATTGGAGATAGTAAATACGCGCAACAAGGCAACCTTTTTACTGTTGGACGAACCGCTTAACGCCGTTAAGTTTAATATAGAGACTACGGGACAACGAAGGCGATTTGGGAAAAGACATGGCAAAAAGACGAACTGCACGGCCGAAGATCGGCGACTCTGACAAGGCGCCGATCACGCTGACCCCTGAGGTCGTCAAAGCACTCGAGTGTGTCTACGAGGAACTGAAAAAGGTCCGGGATCCGGACCGACGCCAGGAGTCGGAGGGCTTGGGCGTTTACCTCAAGTGAGCGGATTCTAACTTTTTTGCATTCCGCAACTCGCGGCGGCTCGAGAAAACAAACATCTTCGTCACTTTGGTGTTGACAGGTGCGTACCAGCGCATTCGTCGCAAGGTAATGACTGGATCGAAGAAAGGCTGACATGGGAAAAAACGACCAAAAGACCAAAAGACGCACGAGTAAGAATCACCAGGGGCGCAAGCTGTTTCACCGCCCGCCGGGAAAACTCCTGGTCTCCACGCGCAACTTCGACCTCGTGAGCATGTCCACGAGCCCGATCACCCAAGCCGGCACGAAGACCGGCGCGCTTTATTCCGTTCCCAAGGCCTTCTGGGAAGTCCATGGGAAAATCTTCGAGCAACTGACGATCCGGTGTCCACGGGTGATTGATCTTCACGAAAAATCCGTAGAACAGGGCGAGGTGGTTGAGATTCGTCCGTGGGCGTGGAGCTTCGATCACGAGGGCGTCGCTCAATGCCATTTTGACGTCAAAACGTACATCAAGCTGCTCAGAGAGAAAAGAAAAACCGCGCCGTATTATGAGCAGCGCCTGATCGACCACCGCATCGCCGAACTCAGAAAGTGCTGGTCCTATCCGCGGCGATCGATGCCTTGCGTGCTCCGGGCCGACAGCCGGGACCAAGTGCTCACGCTGGCGATGGGCAAGGCCGATTTCTATTGCCTGATGTGGAGCCACCATCCTTATTGGGCGTCGATATACCGGATGATGATGGCCAGCAAACCGGAGGTGATGGGGCTGCTGTCGATCCCCGCCCAGCGCATCAAGATCACCCGCGAGCAGATAGAAAAGAAAGCCGTTTCGATCACCAGCCCGTCTTGTCGTGAATGGATCAAAGGTTGGGAGGCTCTTCGGCGCAAGTGGCTGGAGGCTGTGGATGCGATCAACAAGGCAAAGGACGACGAAGCAGACGCCGAAACGCTCTATCAACTTCACCTGAAGCAGGAAAAACGTTACGCCGCGCTGGCGAAGGCCGAACGTGAGAAGACCGAGGTGGCCTTTTCCCCTGACGAGAGAAGAACCCACATTCAAGAAGTGTCGCGGGTTAAATTTTTGTCCGACCAGCCGGGGGCGGTCCGTCGGCCGTTGGTGCTCTTTACTCTGATTCGTCCCAGCCGACAGTGGGTCTATTCCCTGGCCGGGCTTCGCAACGCCTGGTTGAAATGGCTCATCCGCTACGTCTCGTGGCGCATGACCCATCGTCTAAAACCATGGGACGATCAAGAGGTCGACATACGCGCCGTGATTTCTCCGTACCAGGCGGAACAGAAGCTGGCGAAAAAAGTCTATGAAGGCCTGGTCAAAATCATCGAAAAAGACTTCGACGCGGAATTCTCCAAGCAAGTCAGGCGACGCGGATGGGAAAAGCGGTGGGAGACAGAATGGAAACAGCGTCGGTTCAGGGATCGCCGACCGCCTTTGCCGCCGCTGCTGGCCAAGGATTTCTTCCTCCGGCTTACGGAGCGCCTGGGCGGAAATCGCGAGACCGGCGGGAAGGGCGCCTGGTTCAAGCGTGGCAAGGGAAAGGAGCCCGAGTACGATCCGGAAGATATTCGCTTGGAGATGTTTCTTACCCAATCAGACTTGTACCCGATTTTCATCAAGACCCAGTTTGCGTCGGCCCCGGAGTTGTTCGACTTCTGGAAGTGGCTCAGGAGAAAGGCTTCGGAGGACCCGAAGCTCGCGGCGATCGACACCGCTTCCCTATTGGGGTTCGGCGGCGACTTGTCGCCCGTGCAGAATCGTGTACGGCCCGCTTTTGGTGATGGCGGGAACAAAGCGGAACATTACCTGCTGCCCGACGACGTGCACTGGTGGATATTGGATAATAAGGCCAATCTGAGAAGTAAGTTGAAAGTCTCGCTTCTCATCAAGCTCACGGGGGGCGAACCGAGGGAAGTGGCGTTGGCGCTGCGAATGCAGATTGCGAAAGCCCTGGGCTTGAAAGTATATAACGTGGACGCCCAAGGGTCGCTCCTCGGGTTCTGGGATCTCGAGTTCGTCGTTCAAACGAGAAACCTCGGCAAACTGTTCCTCTTGGCGGAATCGCTTCGTCACCACCCTCACGTCGCCAATACGTCGCTTCGTCCGCGAGACGCCCAACGAAGCCGACTGAGCGAGATATCTCCAAGCGTCGGCAGAGGCCGTATTACCGAGCTTCGTATTGAGGATAACGATCTTGAGCTCCGCCTAAATCAGTTTCTGGAACGGCAGCGAGTTGTTCCGCAACCGGGTGAGCAAGAAGACGACAGCACGCCGTTGCGCGTCGCGTTGCACAACCTCAAAATGGACGTGGAGTGGAACTTCGCCTACCTGACGCAGCTCAAGGACAATTGGAAAGGGTGGGACCTGTCCGCCTACCATCGGACCGACGAGCTGCCCGAAACCTTCGACATCCTGACGAAAAAATTGGACGATCTGCTGGCTCGACTGACCAAACTCTCGTCCCAAATCAGCGTGCTGTCCCAGAACTCGATGCTGGGGCGTTCGCGGGAGGAGGTCCGGCGAGCCATCGATGGCTGGCGATCAGACGAAGAGCCGGCGAACGTGTCGAATCTGACGCAATTGATCAACGATACCTTGGCGGAGAACAGCTCGACCGACGGCAAGGCCATGCCGACGGAGCGGCTCGCCGTCGTCGAGCGCGCGGCCGAGAATTCGCTGGGAAACGGCGCCGCGACGGAATCGTCCGGGATCGGCAAGGATACCGTGGAGAACGCGCTGTGGGAGATTATCACCGCCATTCGCGGCGAGATACGCGACCCGGGCGGCGTTCACAGCCAGTTGTCGCTCGCCTCGGCCCGCTTCAAGGAGGAAGGCGAGGTCGTCCAGGCGGTAACGATGACGGAGCCCTTTTTCAAGGTGGGCGAACAAAGCGGAATCATGACCGTGTCGCTGCTCGCCGCCAACCGGCTTTTCCGAGACTACTGCGCGGCCGTGATCAAACGGGAGCCCGAGACATTTCGATGGCACGGCCTCATTACCGCTGGATCAGGCGGCGACTTCGTCATTCATCCGAAATACAACGCGCTGGAGCTGCCGGTCGATTTCAAGTTCCACACGATTGAAAAGCTCACGCCGATCGCCCATGAGGCGGTTCACCTGATTTTTCATGACAAACGAAAGACGCTGAAATTCAAGAATTGGATGAATCTTGTGCGTCAGGCCACAAGCCTATTTCATCTGGTCTGCTTCCCGATGTACCTTTGGAATAATCTGGGCGAGAACGAGAAGAAGAAGATGACCCTGGGAGAACTGGGGAAAATGACCCAGTTGTTTAACGAACGCGGGTGGCCACGGGGTCTTTCCGGTGAAAAAGATTATCAGGAATGTCTGGCCAAAGTGTATTCGCAACTCCGACATCTGGGGTACGGCGACGATACTGAATTAGAGCGAGGGTGGGCTTCGGCGATCGAACGTTTGATGATTGCCTCGGTCGTGGGCCGCAATCGGCTGAAGTCTAACCGGAGCATGCTGAGCGACGCCGTCATCAAAAGAGTCAGCGAATATCAGTGGGGCTTTTTGGGGAAATATCCGGAGCTGCGTATTGCGCGAGAAGGTCTCGAGAACCTGCTGAGGGACCGCCAGCCCGAGATCCTCGTCGACATCGTCGCCATGATCGCCGCGGGGCCGGCATATCCCGCCAGCATGATACGGTATCTCTACGAAAGCGTCGCCAGCGAGAAATATCCGCCCGCGTGGATTCGCATGGCCATCCTCGCGGAAGCGGCCAGGCACTTGGGCTGGACCTGGGCGGAAGAAAACGTTTGGTACGACCCCTGGGAGATCTGGGAGAAGATCCGCATCAACACCGAGCGGAAATCGCCGGGAGATTTTTTCCGCCGCGGCGCACGCGAGGGTCTTCCCACCTTGTCGAACCAGGTCGAGAACTTTCGCGCTACGCTCGCTTGGATCAGGACGAATTTTCTGGACGACGCTTCCACCTTCAAGGCGATCCTTATCTGGTGGGCCGTCGCCGGGCGCCGGGACCTCATTCGGGGGATCGAGGCGGTCTCCGACGGGATCGGCAAACGATTCAACTTCTATCCGCCTTTGGCGCGCAAAAAAATGCCGGGGCAGAACCGGCGCGACCTGATGCGGCGGATCATTCGCGCGACCGACCAATACTGCTGGACGCAGGCCGAAAGAATGGTCTACGGGTGCGAGGTGGTGATGGACTGCCCGCCCAAAATAATCGCTGCGGCCGCAACGCTGCCCATTTGCTGCCAGCCCTACTTTCCGACCGGTCGAATCCTCATGAGCGTCCGATACACCGACGGCGGGTGGGACCCCTACCTTCGATACCTCAAAGGCAGCTTCGCCCGTGAACCCGAGGTATGGGAAACAGTGCGTCGGAACCTGCAAGAGTACTGGACACCGTCCCGGGTGAGTCGCGGCAATTCTGCAACACCACGCAGGAAACAAAATAATGCTTCAAAATCAAGATGATGGAAACCGCGCGGGCGATCAATTTGTTCGGAGCGGCTAAAATGAAAAAAAATGTCGAAAGAAGCGCCGATCTGTTGTTTTTAGGGTGATGAACAGCGAGGCTATATGCTAGGCGATACTCGCAAAGAAGAATGGGCTCGCATTTTCGAGGAGGTAAAAAAGGAGATTCTGTCGGACTATCGCGCCCGTTTCGAGCGCGCCGGGGGCGATGTGGACGATGCTTACCAGAGCATTATCAACCGCTCGATCGCCAAAGAGACAGATGGTGAGGTCCAGTGGACCGATCCGAGCACCAAATGGAAAGACCCCGTCCACATGATCAAATCTTTTCGCCGTGCGCTCATCAACGAACTGAAGAATCAACACAAGCGATCCAAACGAGCCCCGGACGGAGATATGGAAGTGGCTGAGCGGACTGTTGAGGACACCCAACTTCCCGGTCCGGACGTCATGCTCGACCGAAGTCAACGGAACGATATCATGCGCGAGGCGATAAGCCGCCTGACTCCGAAAGAGCAGGAACTGGTATCGGCCGTGATCGACTCCGACACCATCGGCGAGGCCGCCGCACTGCTGAACGTCCCGGAGGATGTGGCCTACAAACGGTGGCAGAGGGTTCTGGAGCAGTTCATCCAAATGAACCCCGAAGCTCTGCTGGGCCGACGGCGCCGGAGACTAACCGATAAGGAGGAAAATTGAGCACGAGCAAACAACAAGATGACAACAACGCCGAGGCGCGGCAATGGTCCGATCAGGACCTCGCGAAGCTCTTGGATCGTTTGGTCCGCGACGTAAAGGCTAGTTCGGAAAAGCAGGTGCAACTGGCTTTTTCGGCCGCGAAGAAAGACCTCGAAACCGAGCGCGATGATCGACGTTTTTTGGACGCCACCAGCCGCCTGTTCCGCACTCTTGCTCACCGGGAGGATCAACCGGCGACGTTTCCGTCCTTGCTGGCTTGTGTCGAGGAGAAACGGTCGGCAAACAGACAGCACCTCAAATGCTTTTTCGGCGCGGACACCGACAAGCTGCTTGAGCTTTCGGCCTCGCTGCCCAAGATCCGAAGAAGCATCGAATATTGGAAGCAAGTTCTCTGGCGGTTTCTCAAGCATCTCGACTTGGATCGACCAACTAGATTGTGGTTGCTGGCTCTGCTCAGTAGGGAATCGGCGATGCTTCCCACGGTCTCTGCGCCGTCCCTGGAGTTCGGCGTCGATTCCGCGTGCGTCGCGCAGCCCAAGTCGGAGCTCGGATGGGGTGACCGATTGGCCGACGCGCTCGCCGAAGACTTGCTCCGCGACTGAACGGCGGCCTATCACATCCCCGGATTCTCCCGCAGCAAGACCGCTCAAGATCCTCAAACCCGACGCTGACGAGTCCCCATTTTCTTTACCCCTTCCGGTCTACATTGCGGCGCTGGTCGCTCGGCGGAGGTCTGCAAATTTTTTTGTCGAGAGGTAGTGGCCTCCGCTGTTATATGGGTATGACAGCGAAACGATGCGGCGATGAGCAACCCACTGATGAAGGAGGAGCCATGAAGCAGAAGCGGCGCAGCCCCGAAACGGCAACTGACCAGGAGGACTCATGAAGCACGAGTAGAGAGCGGCAAGGCGGCGAGAGCCGAAAGGGGCCGGTCTTCTGAATGAAGATCGGTTCTCTTTTTTTGCGACCCTGAGCCGCGAGAAAGGTGTCGAACGACGGATCGTGGTTTTGTTAAGCCTGAAGAAGTCATACAGGAGGATCGAACGATGACCCAGGCCAACAAGAAACAGGCGGCGAAGTCCAAAACGAACGACGGGAAGAAGGATGCGCCCCCGAAGAACCAGGTCAAGGACCCGTCGAAGATCGCGCAGGAAGTGCCGGAGAATCGGAATCGAAAGCGTGGGACCACGTCCTCCGGCTACCACATCAACAAATAGAATCAGCGGGGGTGAAGAAATGAAACATCTCGACAAGTGGCGAGAAGATCAATACGAGTTCTCCAAACAAGCCAGCCAGATCGCCCGGCGCCTCTCGCTGGCGGCGATCGGCGTCGTCTGGGTTTTCGAGGTGACGCAAGACGATCAAACGATTCAACTTCCGAGAATATTGGTCGGCACGATCGCGCTCGTCGTTCTTGGCTTGGTCTTCGATTTGATGCAATATTTGTATTCCAGCGCCGCGTTGAGCATCCTCAACCGGATCAAGGAGAAGAAGTTGGGCGCGGGCCCCGGCGCGGAATACGATGCGCCGCCCTGGATCAACTGGGCGAACATCTTCTTCTTTTGGGCGAAGATGGCGATGGTTCTCGCGGCGTACGGAAGTCTCGCCGTCTTCCTCGTGCGAAAGCTGGCCATCGCGCGATAGTTGAACTTGACCATTATGGCATTTTGGTCCGACTATCGTCCGATCTTCCCCTGAGGTCGAGTAGTTCAGTTCGGCGCTTTTCCCGGTTGAAAGGTAAGATCACGCTGACCGGGCGCGGACGCGGCGCGCGGTGGGCTAGCGAAGAAGGCGAGCGATGAAAAAGTCGTCCTTGTTGCTGATCGTGTCGAGCCTGATCGTCGTCTTGGCCGTCGCCCAGGCGGGCGAAAAAAAGATCAAGCCTGACTGCACGTACCACGGGCTGAAGCTCTACGGCAAGATCCAGTTCGTCGCTTCGTTTCCCGACCTCAAGGTCAAGGCCGTAGACGCGTTCCCCGACCTGAAGGTGAAGATGGTCGACGCCTTCCCTGACCAGTGCGGCAAGTGGCAGAGCGTGGGCGCGTTTCCTGATCTGAAGGTGCAACTGGTCGACAGCTTTCCGGATATCACGGTCCAGTTCGTGGATGCGTTTCCGGGCTTGCCCTGATCCTGTCGAGGGCTAGGCCCAATAATGTGCGCCTGCCTTCGCCGGACTTCAGACGTTGTGCCCCCCGGTCAGCTCCGCCTATCGTCTTACAACTTCAACATCGAAACACTTGGCGAGCCGAGACACCGAACTCGACGCGGGCATGCTCACCAAGCCGGACGTAGAATATTACCATATGTGCATCTCGCAAAAAATCGGATCATACGTCAAGCCTGCGGCTCCAGAACTTGATCTATCAAGCGCGCGACCAACTCAACGTAAAGGACGCGGTTAATGAAAAAGGCGGCGACAATGCCAAGTAGCGACGAACGCTTGTCCTAATATGTCCTCAACGGAACCGTTTTCTCAAGGACATGCCCTTTGCAGCAAAAAAGAAGCCCCCGAAACCATCAACGATTTCAGGGGCTTTCGAGTAGCGGGGCCAAGATTTGAACTTGGGACCTTCGGGTTATGAGCCCGACGAGCTACCAGACTGCTCCACCCCGCAGCAGAGGGACATGTATATAAGCGTTCGGGGCACGGTTGTCAATGGTTGAGTGGCGCGTTGCGCGGCGGGGCCGGGGATCAGGGGCTGTTTTCGAGGTTGCTCAGGGTGACGCTCATGGCGTCGACCACGCGTTGCGCGGCGTGCGGGCCGAAGAGGGTCGAGTCGGCTTCGTACCCGCCGGCCGCGTATTCGTCGGGCATGGTGAAGTATCCGAGGTAGTCATTCGCCGGCGCGATAACCAGCGGCAGCGAATCGGCGGCCACCAGCGCCTTCAACTGCTTACCCACCGCCGTCGTCGGCTCGCCCGGCACGGCGAGCAGCACCAGGTCGCCCACGCGCATGGCCTGGAACGGGGCATCCGGCCGCAGCGAGGCCAGTTGATGCGTCAGCCACCGCGGCAGGGTGATGCCCCAGGCGAAGCGCATCGTGACGCGGTCGAAATTGCGGCGGGCGGTGAACCCGCCGACGAATTGTTTGTGCACGGGCCTGGTCTGCGGCAAGACATGCAAGACGTGCTCGGCCATCCGCCGGCCGTATTGCCGCATCTGCGCGATCTCGGTCTGCACATCGTTCGCCCAGTCGGGCAGGGGCGCGGCGTCGCCTTCCGAGCCGTTGAAGAACGAAACGATCACGCCGTCGCCCAACGCCTCCGCGACGCGCGCGCACATCTCGCCGGGCCAGTCGGCGGAAATCTGCAGATTCTTCGGCGAAAGGATCGTCGCGTGCGACGAATAGTGAACATTCACCGCGATCGGCTTCCCGTTCGCGTCGACAAAGCGCACCAAAGTCAGAAAGCGGTCGGTCGGATACCTCACCGGATCGGCCGTGACGTTCGCCGGATGCGTGCCGGTGTTGATGTCGAAAGCCGGATCGCGGCGGCTGCGGTTCATCGGCTCGATTTCGGCCGACGCGACTTCAATGGTCGCCGGCTGCATCTTGCGCTGGGCTTCGATCACGGCATTCACGACGCCGTCCACGATATGATCGAAGATTCGCTGCTGGAAATCGCCGAAAAACTTGGTGACGATCCAGCGACGGTCGTAATTCGCGCAGCCGCTATGGGTGTGCGTGGCGGCCAACAGCAGATTGTTTTCGTCGAAGCCGTAGGGCGCGAGCCGTTCGACCACGCGGTCGCGCAGCTCGCTGTTGATGTAGCACAGGTCGGCGCTGACCAGCGCGACGAGCTTGCCGTGCGGATCGGCGATGGTCACCGCGCGCACGTGCAGCGGATCGAGCACGCCGGTCGCCGGTCGTTTGTCGCGGTCGCCGTAGCAATGCAGATTGACCGGCCCGGCGGTCAGGTCGGGCGTGATGTCCTGCTGCGCGGCGCCGACGCGATAACCGGCGGCCGCGGGCGGCGCCACGGGGCCGACCGGCGCGTTTTCAGCGTGGGCGGCCGCAAAGAAAAACCGCCACCCCAGGAGGGCGGCGGTCAGAAGAATCAGAGGCAGCAGCCGAACGGATTTCATGTCACCCCGTTGGCGATGAGGATGTCTTCGATCTCGCGCATCTTGTCGAGCAGCACGACGAGCAGATCGCGGAAGTCATTCTGGTACGGTTCGTACAGCGGCCACGACAAGTCGACCGTGCCGTCGGGGAACCACGACGCGATCAAGTCGATGAGAAAATCGAGATCGCCGAGGTTCGAGGCGTTGAGGAAGTCGGTCAGCAGGGTGACGTCGAACGGCGTGCGATCGTCGAAATTCTTCTGCAGCGCGCGCGCCAATACCACCAAGGCCTCGCATTGCGGCTTGGTGAGATCCAGGCCGGCGTCGCCGATGCGGAAGGTGATGGTTTCGTCTTCGTCCCAGTGGAAATTGTTATTGTCGTCGTTGTAGCCGACCGCGCGGCCTTTCTGCACGTCGGTATCCTGGAAGAGGTACTCGAACATGTCGCCCAGGCTTTCCCAGAAGGCGCCGAATTCCGTGGCCCCTTCCTTGATCTGTTTGAAGGCGAAGTCCTCGTTTTTGATTTGGAAGCCCAGCGGGAAGATCGGGTCGTAGAGCAGGATTTCCACGACGCGGATCAGGTTGTGCAGAATCTCAATGCCCTGCGGCGCGGAGTAGTTCATGTTCAGGTCGAAGGACGGGAAGTTCATTTCGAGGTTGACCGAGGTGGCCAGCAGCACGAACGTCTCGAACAGGTGCGCCAGCGCGCGCGACATATGGAGCTCGGCGTACGAATCGCGGCCGGACAGATTCCAATACAGCGGCGGATCGACCAGCGTCCACGCGTAGGCGCGCAGGGTGTACTCGTAGTCCGTGTTCATCTTCAACAGCTTGTCCGTGTACACCATCGTCTGCGGCGGGATGTAGATGCCGATCTCGCGGAACAGCACCTGCAGGCCGGTGGTGACGTGTTCGAAGGCGGTGCGGTCGTAGCCGTTGCACTTGCCGACCTTGTAGAATTTCTCGTGGTGATGCACATACGACCACGGGCAGTGCGAGATGCACTCCGGCACATCGAAGGTCACCGGCGGATGAATCAGCCCGCACTTGTTGAAGTCGTTGCACAACTCCACGCAGCGGTCCGGCGTGGTCGGGGTGATCCAGTCCAGGCCGTAGTCGCGGATGCGCTTGCACGTCGAACCGTCGGTCAGCGTGTCGAACATGAACGGCTGCAGACCGAACGGACAATGCGTCATGCAATTGTCCGGCGTAGTCCACGTTTCGCGATAGAGGTTGCACTGGTCGATGCGCTGGCAGGCTTGGGCGCATTTTTCCTTCGTCGGGTTCTCGATGATCGGGCCGTTGATCAGGTCGATCGTGCCGTCGATGAAGGCGAAGACGCGCAGGTCGAGCGCCATCGTGATGCCGTAGAGCGCTTCCTTGTTGTCGGGCTCGCGATCGAGCACGTCATGGAAGTTGTTGTAGGCGCGCGAGCCGTTGTTTTTGTCTTCGAGATTTTTCTTGCCTTCCTTCAGCAGCTCTTCGATGGTCGCTTCCTTGGGCGGCGTGCCCATGCAGGCCAGCGACGCCGCCGAAAAGATCGCGAGCAGGGTCACGGCGATGGCGTAGCGTTTCATGATGCACCTCCTGGCGTCCCACCCGGCGTCCCGCTGGGGGTTCCGCTCGGCGCTGCGCTCGGCGGCGTTCCGCTGGGGGTTCCGCTCGGCGCGCTCGCCGGGGGCGGAGTCGGGGTCGGCAATGGATGCGATGCGCGCGGCGGCAGGCGATACCGCGGCGGCGGATTGATCGGGAAGAAGAAGCCCGCGCCGATCTGGTAGATGTCGCGGAAGACGAGCGCGTTGCGACCGTCGGTCTGGTATTGGAAGTGGAACTGCACCAGGCCCGGAATGTAGATCGGCGTCAGCGGCACAGAGGCCGAGAAGTTCAATCGGCCGTCGTCGCCGGTGCCGACCAGGCCGATCTGCTTGATCAGCGCTTTGAAGCCGGGGCTGTTCGCCTGGTAATTGCCTTCGAAGCCCCAGCCGTGGCGATAGCTGATGGCGAACGGCCCGACGCCGATGCCGAAGCTCGCCGCGACCCAGGGCGGCGGCGTGTAGTAGTAATAGGAGTTGAGGTCGGACAGATCGGGGAAATCACTCAGGTCGACGTGCTGCGCCTTGAGGTAGTCCCAGGCGTCCGGATCGGGCTTCGGGAATCGCGGACTATCGCGTTTGGTCTGGAAGTAGTACGCGGCCTCGCCGCCGAACGAGAAAGTGACGATGTCCGCCGGCTTCGGCGGGCGGAGATCGAACATCTTGGCGACGCCCAGACCCCACGCGCCGTTGCCGGTGTCGATGTCGGGGCCCAGACCGAAGATAATGTTCTGGCTCGGCTTCGCGCGATGCGCGGTGGGCAGATAGAAGTGGCCGGTGAGACCGCCGGAGAACCAGGTGTTGCGAAAGTAGTTCCAGGTGACGTTCAAATCCGAATCGCCCCAATCGACCGGGGCGGAATCGTAGCGCAGTTTGGGCGCCGGATGCCCGACCTTGCGCAGCAAAGTGAAAAACTCCTCGCGCGTGGCGATGCCCAGGCGTTCGCACGTGCCCGGGATGAAGATCGCGTCGAGCTTGATGTGCACGACGGCGAACATCGTGTTGAAGCCGAGGGTCACGTTGTCGGTCAGGCCGTACATCGCGCCGAGCATGTAGCCGTGCATCGAGCCGCGGGCGGCGAAATCGAAATCGAAGAAATCGCCTTTGTGCAGGTTGAACGGGTCGGGGACCTTCAAGATCGGCAGGATGTCGATCAGCTTGCGATTGTTGTCAAAACGCTTGACCGGGCGCTGCGTGCCGTAACCGAAGAACACGATGCCGAAACCCTGCGGCACGGTCACCGACGAACCCCAGAGGTCCATCGACAGCAACATGTTCTGGGCGTGCTCGATCCACCGGCCGTAATCGCCGAGGAAATGGCGCTCGTCCGCGTCCGGCGCCGGTGTCGGCGCAGTAGTCGCGGTCGGTCGGGGAGTCGGCGTCGGCGTGGGAGNNGATTCCGCCGCCCACGCGTTGACGCCGATGGCAAACACGACCAACAACAAGACGAACGTTAAATACAACAACGGCGCACCGTGATGCCGGTGCGCAGGGACACGAATTGTCAAATGCATGGCGCCTTCCTGTGATTCAGCGATCGGCCCCGGGTCAATAGTCGCAAGAGTAAACCATTCTTGGTGGTCGCCGGTCAAGGCCGAGGCGAAGGAAATGCCGAGTGCGGAGTGGGGGGCTTGGGGCTTGAGTCCTGGGG
>PMZC01000049.1 GCA_003170555.1 Deltaproteobacteria bacterium | reverse complement strand
CGGCCGATCCTGATGACCACCGTGACCCTCATCGCCGGCATGACGCCGATCGCCTTGGGCAAAGGCCCGGGCGCCGCGGCGCGCGCTTCGATGGCGAAGGTCATCATCGGCGGACAGGCGTTGTCGTTGCTGATCACGCTGATGATCGTGCCGGTCGCTTATTCGCTTTTCGAAGGGGCGAAGGCGCGCTTGAAGATTGGGGCCAAAGTCGCGGCGCCGCAAGTTGCTGCGGCCGTAGCGGAGGAACCGGAAAGCTAGGACGATCGCTCGTCAGCCGGCGCCGGCATGGCGGCGTCGCTGCTCCGTTCGGGCGCCGTGCTCGCGGAGTACGGGAAATGCCTCGCCGGCCTTTATCTGTCCGGTTTTCGCGCTTTGCTATCACCGGTCTCGCGATCGGTTTTGGGCGTGATAGCGCCGTCAAACCTCTCCTTCACGGCGCTGGCCGACACGACATCTGGCCAGTCAGCGCCGCCTCTTTTGTCGCCGGCCGCCCAACCGCCGTCGACGTAAAAGGCCGACGCCGCCCCAGGCGGCCTCCACCCAGAGGCCCCGCTTTGCTTAGAAACCGCGGTGCGGGTATGTGGAAAATACCATAGATATAATGAATGCTTAGACCAGAGAGCCGCCCTGGATTTGTGACCGTGCTCCACGATTTTCCGAGGTCGACGCGACGAAATCGAGTCAGGGTTTTCGCACGTCAAAGTAAGGAAGTCCCCGATTACCCTCCGGTTGGCTTTTTCGTATGGTGTGTACGGTTTTTGTGGCGAGTCGCGGCGGCGCGAGAAGCGGGCGGCGACAGAAACAAAGTTGATCGACCGAAACGGAGAATGACATGCAGCAAGTTGAGATGAATCGTGACGAGTGGCGGCCCGATCACCGCGTCATCCTCGAAGTCAATTCCGAGTTGGACGGCCGTTGTGCAACCGCGATCGTCAAGCAGGTCAAACGGTCGCTGCAGGACGGCTCCGAGGTGGTGGTGGTCGATCTCAGCAAGATCCAGGATATCTCCCTGCTGGGCCTGGCCGTGCTGCTTGACCGCGCCAATCGGGCCGGGGTGCTGCCGCGCCTCAACTTTCATCTCACTGACCCGCTGCTCCGTCGGTTTTTCGTCACCATGCACGATATCCAACTGGAGAACGTAAGTTGATCAATCGCGTTGACGAAGACCGACAGGTGAGGAGAGAAAACCAGTTGACGATACTCTATTCGCACCCGGCCACGGACATGATTCTAGTCGTTGACCCCGATCCATTCTCCCGCGATATCACGAGGCGTTTCCTCGAGGCCCTGGGGTTCTCGGTTCTGCTGGCGCAGGATGGGGCGGCGGGGATGGATCTCTTTCGCAAAAACATGGCCGCCGTCGGGGCGGTCATCCTGGATTCCATCTTGCCTGACGACGGCAGCGAAAAGACCTTCTTGGAGTTGCGGCAGATGCGCTCCAATGTGCCGGTCATTGTGTGCAGTGCTTGTTCGACGCAGGAAGTAGCTTCACGCTTTGCCGGCGACGGCGGCGTGGACTACCTGCCGAAGCCGTTCTCGTTTGTGCAATTACAATCGGCGGTCCGGAAGGCGACCCGTACGTAGGATCAGCCTCCCTTTATACTCACCAGCTTCCCACCTTCTCATCGGGTACGGACGGCGGGTAACTCCCGGCCGCTTCCTTTTAAATTGACCGAGAGACGATTGTCTTACGACACGCTCTTCCGGATGGCGTCAAGCAGATCTTCCGCGGGGCCGCTTTTGTCCAGGTACGCCACGGCGCCGGCCTCGCGCATGCGGGTCTCCATGTCCTGCTTGGCGTGAACGGACAGGCCGATGACCTTGATCCTCGGCAGCTCGGCGGCGATGATTCGGGTAGCCTCCACGCCGTCCAGCAACGGCATGTTCACGTCCATGACGACCACGTCCGGCGACTGTTCGCGCGCCAGATTCACCGCGGCCCGACCGTCGCCGGCTTCGCCGACGACCTGCATGTCCGCTTGACTCCCGAGCAAGGCGGCGAGGCCTTGGCGCACGACGGCATGGTCATCGGCGATCAGCACGCGGATCGCCTGCCGTTCTCCGTCGGCGGCGATTGATGGCGGCAGCGTTATCTCTTCACGGACTAGGGCGACTTTTTCCGCCTTGGCCGTGATGATGATGGGAGAAATCGTCAGGGTGATGCGCGTCCCGCAGCCAGGCGAACTATCCACCGCAAATGTTCCGCCCATCAACTCCATGCGTTCGCGAACGCTCAGCAGCCCGAACCCGGCCTTTTCCGGCGACAACCTGTCGACCTGGTCGAAACCGGCGCCTTCGTCAGCGACGTGAAGCTGAATACGGCCATCGATGAGTCTTTGGAGGGTGACCTGCGCCCGCTCCACCCCCGCGTGTTTGACCACGTTGAACAGCAGTTCCCGCGCGCTGCGGAAGAGCAGGATGCGGAGCTCCTGCGTTCCCGGGTCGGCCTCCGGGTCGCCGTCGAGCTGGACCTGCAGCCCGTACTTCTCCTCCATCCAGCGGCTCAGCCAGGCGAGCGCCGGCGCCAAACCGGAGTCGTAGAGAATCGGCGGGCTGAGTTCCGCAGTCAGCGTGCGTGAAGCGGCGACGGATTGGTCCAAAAGGGTTTGCACCTCCTGAATCGTCCCGCGGAGTTCTTCCGCGTGTTGCGCCGAAAGATTGAACGCGATGGTCAGGCGCAGCTTCGCCGCCACCAATAGTTGTTGCAGATGGTCGTGTAGAAGCTGCGACAGGCGCCGGCGCTCTACCTCTTCGGCTTGAGTCAAATCGGACGCCAACCGCCGCAGTTGGTCCGCGCGCTGCTCGAGAGACACGTTGAGCTTTTTGAGCTCCACTTCGGCTTTTTTTCGTTCGGTGATGTCCCGCGCCGCGGCAAAGACGCTCAGCGCCTCGCCGTGCTCGCTTTGATGAACGATCGCATTGTACAGCACGTCGGTCGTGCGACCCGACGTATGGCGAATGGTGAGCGGATAGTCGCGCACGATACCCTGCGCGAGCACCTCTTGGTTCACACTCGCCGCCTGCTCCGGTTCGGTGAAGCAGACCGAAAAATCGCTCCCGATGAGCTGCTCGCGGGCCACGCCGGTGACCAGTTCGGCGGCCCGGTTGACGTCGGTGATCAATCCCTCGGCGCTGATGGTCATCAGCGCATCCAGGTTGGCTTCGATCAAACNNCTTGCAACTCCGCTTGTTTGCGCTCCGAAATATCGCGAATGAAAGACTGATAAAACTTGGCGCCGTCCAGCGTCAGCACGCGCAAGCTGATTTCCACCGGGAAGAACGTTCCGTCCTTGCGCCGGTGCACGGTCTCATAGACCAGGCCATTTTCTTTTTCGGCCAGTTCTAGTTCTCTCCGCAAATCGGCGCGGTATTGCGGCGCCCGCAGATGCTCCAGCGGCATTCCGATAAATTCCTGCATTGAATAGCCATAGGTTGTGCAAGCGCAATCATTCACTTCCGCAATCCGCATAACGGCGTCCGCCAAGATGAAAACGTCGTTGGCGTTCCGCATCAGAAATTCGTAGCGAGAGGCGATCGCCCGGCGCGCGGCTTCAGTCTCATATTGCCGGCGATAAACCTGAACCTCGCGGCGATTCCACCACAGGCCGTAAACCACGCCGACGGCGAACAAAAAGACCCCCAGACCGGTCATGGCGAGGGTGACCCAGGTCCGATGTGGTGCATAAACCTCGTCCAGGTCGACTTTGGCGATCAGAAACCAGGGCGATTCCGGTACGGCGCGGAGGGCGGCCAACACCGGGACGCCGCGGTAGTCTGTCCCTTCCACAGTCCCGCGTACTCCGCGCAACGCCATGGCCGCCGGAAGCCGCGGCTCGCTGGCCGGCGTGCACAACGACAACGCCGTGTTCTTGCGGTGTCGGAGTTCGTTCAAATACTCGACCTTGTCGCCCTGACGGTGTACGAGCAATGTCTCTCCGCTTTTGCTCGGGGTCGGCCATTCCTGAATCATCGGATATAGAAAAGGTTCAGGGTCAACGATAATCAGCAAAGCTACTCGACACTCTTCTTCGCTGTCGGAAACGAACGATGGTTTTAGCGGTGCATATAGATCCAGATGAATCTTCTTTATTCCTTCTGACTGGTGGAAATCATGTAAGACCGGCTGGCACTTTTTGATCGCTTCTCTCGTCGCCAACGGGTCTTCGACCTTGATAATCGGGTTGTCTTTTCCCACCGCGAGACGGACCTTGAGGTTGGAATCCACGAGCATGATGTCGCGATACGCGTGGGTTTGAAGCATCGCGGCCAGCCAGGCCTTGATGTCTTCGCCGGTGTCCGTCGCTGACGGATTCTCGACGAACGACACCGCGCGGCGGACATCGACGGTGCTCGTAGTAAAGAGGCTGGCGTCGTCCAGGCGTTCCTGGCGCCACGCGCTGAGTTGGGTGACCTTGAGATCGGCGATCACACCGAGTTGTTCTTCCGCAGTCTGACGCGCATAGTCCATCTCGGCGCGGTAGTAAAGCCACCCGGTCAGCGCCACTGCAATGCCGACCACCAGAAACAACAAAAGAACGGGCCTGGGGAACAGATGCGGCCGCTCGGAATTGCTCATGCTTAGTCCTGATCTACCACGTCAATCCTTTTACACTAACCACTTTCACACGAAGAAGTAATCGCGTCAATTAATAAAATACGCCGTACTTACCGGCTGTGTCGCACCGCCTCGCCGGGCTACCGGATTTTGTCTCCTGCGCTATACTAACCGGCCCTTTGTCGAGGAAGATTGACGACCATGCCCGAGGACCGAACGATAGCGCCGCCGGCGATGATCGAAGTCGATGCGCTCACCAAGCGCTTCGGCGAACTGACGGCGGTCGACGAGGTGTCCTTCACCGTCGACGCCGGGGAGATCTTCGGATTTCTCGGTCCGAACGGCGCCGGGAAAACCACGACGATCAAAATCCTGGCCACCCTGATGGCGCCGACCTCGGGCCGCGCGTCGATCGCCGGTTTCGACGTGAAACGCAAACCGCTGCGCGTACGCGAGTCGATCGGTCTGGTCTTCCAGGACAACTCGCTCGACGACCGGCTCACGGCGTTTGAGAATCTCTACATTCATGCGCTGCTCTACGATCTGCCGCGCGCGGTGTTCGCCAAACGCGCCGAGGAATTGCTGCGCCTGGTCGATCTTTACGACCGCCGCAACGGCCTGATTCGCACGTTCTCCGGCGGGATGCGCCGCCGCTTGGAAATCGCGCGCGGGCTGCTTCATCACCCCAAGGTATTTTTCCTCGACGAGCCGACGCTCGGTCTCGACCCGCAGACGCGCAACGCCATCTGGCAGCACGTGCGCGCGTTGCGGACCGAAACCGGCGCGACCGTCTTCATGACCACGCACTACCTCGATGAAGCGGAGAATTGCAACCGGATCGCGATCATCGATCACGGGCGAATCGTCGCCCTGGGCACGCCCGATGAGCTCAAGCGGCGCGTGGGCGGCGACGTGCTGGTCGTCGTTTCGCCGCATCAGGCGAGCCTGGCCGTCGCCGTCGCCGAGCGCTACGGCGTCGAGGTGCAGCAGACGAAGGAAGACCTGCGCTTCGAGGTCGAACACGGCCCGTCGTTCGTGCCGCGGCTGACCGGCGATTTCCCCGGCGACATCGCCAGCGTCTCGGTGCATCGTCCGACGCTCGATGACGTTTTCCTCAAGCTCACCGGCCACGCGATTCGCGAGGAGACGACCTCGCCGATGGATCAGGTTCGCGCGAACGTGCGCGCGATGCGGAGGCGGTCATGATCGGCCGGCGGGTCGCCAAGGGGATCTACGCGATTTGGTATCGCGAGACTAAGCGCTTTCTGCGCGACCGCAGCCGCTGGCTCGGGCTGATCCTGCAGCCGCTGCTCTATCTGATGCTCGTCGGCTACGGCATCTCGGCCTCGATGAGCTTTCGCCAGGCGCCGACCGGCATGCATGTCAACTACGTGACGTTCATGTACCCCGGCATCATCGGCATGTCGGTGCTGTTCATGAGCATCTTCTCCGCGGTCGGCATGATCTGGGATCGCGAGTTCGGCTTCCTCAAGGAAGTGCTGGTCGCCCCGGTGCCGCGGTGGGCGGTTGCGGTCGGCAAGGCGCTGGGCATTACGACCATCGTCGTCGTCCAAACGGCGATGCTGCTGCTCATGGCCCCGCTGGCCCACCTGCCGCTCGGTCTGGCGATGGCGGCGCAGACGCTGGCCGTCGGCGCGCTGACCGGCTTTGTGCTCGGTTGTCTCGGCATCGTCATCGCGAGCCGCATGTCCACGATGGAAAGCTTTCAACTCGTCATGAACGTCCTGACCATGCCGATGTTCTTTCTTTCCGGCGCGCTCTATCCGCTGCGCGGCCTGCCGCACTGGCTCAGCGTGCTCGCGCACATCGATCCGCTGACTTACGGCGTCGACGCGCTGCGCAACGCCGTGTACGGGCAGGGCGAGGCCGCGCGGGCGCTGGTGCAGTATCCGCTGAGCGTCGACGTCGCCGTGCTGGCCGTCATGGCCGTCGTGTTTGCGCTGCTGGGTGCGATGCTGTTCGAGCGGCAGGAGTAGTCCGCGGCGCGCTATTGAAACGCCTTCACCTGCTTCCATGCTTCCGCGATCGGGATTTTCAACCGGCGGCACAAAAACAGCGGCCGGTCGTTTTGTCGTTCCATGACGTACGGGTGATGAAATCGCGCGACTTCCGTGACCTGGACAAATAGTTTTTCCAATTCCGATTTGTTGTCCCAGTAGACCAGCATGACCTCGCCGGTCGCGTCGCCCGGCCCCCAAAAGTAATACGACATATAACCGGAGATCGCGCGCGGCAGACCGTAGCGGCGGCCGAGCAGATTGATCGCGCCGGCCTCGCCGTAGTTGCTGACGAAGATGGCGCACTTCGCGCGATCCGCCGGGTCGAGCTTGGCGTAGGCCTGTCCCACCATCGCCACGAATTCTTCCCAACCCAGACGATCGCCGAGATGCTGCGGCAGTCTCCCACCGTGTGCACGCTCTTGTTGCGGCGCGTGGATGCCCAGCGTCTGTTGGAAACGCAGAAAAGTCGGCGGCGTGAAAACCGGAATCGCCAGCGGCGCCAGCACGATTCCGGCGATGGCTGCCAGGCTCGCGGCGGTGATTTTCGCCCAGCGCCGCGACGCGGTGATTCGTTCCAGCCACAACGAGCCGAGCGCGAACAAGATGGGGTAGATCGGCGTGAGATAGTAAACCTTGCCGTTGGTCAGATTGAAAACGACAAACAAAAAAACGTAGGCGAGGCTGAAAACGACGAACGTTCGTCCGCGCTTCGACAGCAGACCGTATAGCAATCCGGCCAGCCAAAGCGGCGTGTTGAGCGGACCCGCGAGCAGCACCTGGCCGGAAAAATACTGCAGCGGCGTGGTCGGCATGTTCTTGAACGACGCGGCGTTGTGCATGAACTCGAGCGTCGGCCACCCGTTTTTCATTTGCCAAACGACGTGCGGCAGAACCAGCACGACGGCGATCAATCCGCCGAGCCAGAGTGGCCATTTTAGAAAGTGTTTGCGGAGCGGCGTCAGGGTCATCGCGGCGACGAGTCCGGCGGCGAAAAAGCCGATGCTGTATTTGTTTTCGACGCCGACGCCGATCACCAGTCCGAACCATAACCACAGCCGCGCGTCGCCCGTGCGGATCAGCCGCGTGACGAGAAACGCCGCGAGCACCCAGAAGAACTCGTCGAAGGAGTTCATCGAAAAGAAGCTGCCCATCGACAGAAACACCGGCGCGGTCAGCACGGCCAGGCAGGTCATCGCGCGGGCGAAGCGGCCGCCTCCCATCTCGCGGGCGACGAAGCCGGACATCACCACGGTGGCGGTGCCGCTCAGAATGACCGGCAGGCGAATGGCGAGCAGCGAGACGCCGAGCAAGGCGCGGGTCAGGGCAAGAATCAGAATCGACAACGGCGGCTGATCGACGTAACCCCAGGCGAGATGCTTCGCGCAGTCGAGGTAGTAAAACTCGTCGCGGAAGTAGCCGTAGGCGCCGGGGCCATCGGTGATCAGATGCACGATGATCTTCAACGCCGCGAACAGACCGAGCACCAGCCAGTCGCGGCGCTCCAGCTTCGGCAGGGTCGGATGGGTCGGATCGTTAATCATTTTCGCGAGGCTACCGCGCTTTTCATTTGCTTGGCAAGTTTCGTTCGGCGCTTTGACGGATCGCCACGATCGGGGTTAACGTGCCGGCCATGAAGGTGCTGCTGATCTCGGCGAACACCGAACAAATCAACATGCCGACGATTCCGCTGGGTCTCGGGCTAGTGGCCGGGGTGACGCGGCGCGCCGGGCACGACGTCGAGTTTCTTGATTTGATGTTCGCCGACGATCCCGCCGCGGCGCTGCGCGAGTCCATTCGCGCTTTCGAGCCGGAGGTGATCGGCGTTTCGGTCCGCAACATCGACGACCAGAATATGGACCAGCCGCGCTTTCTGCTGGAAAAGGTGCGGCCGATCATTGCGGAATGCCGCGCCGACTCGCCGGCGCCCATCGTGCTCGGCGGCGCGGGTTACAGCATCTTCCCCGACGAGGCGCTGACGTACCTCGGCGCCGACTTCGGCGTTTGCGGCGACGGCGAGGTCGCGTTTCCGGCGCTGCTCGGAGCGTTCGCCCGCGGCGAGGACCCGTTGACCGCGCTCGGCGTGCGCGTGCGAGGTCGGAAGGTCCAAACCGCCGCGCCGTTTTCCGCCGCGCTCGACACGCTGCCTTTGCCCGTCAATGCTTCGTACGCCGCGGCTCACGCGCAGCGAGGCGAGGTATGGGCGCCGATCCAAAGCCGTCGCGGCTGCCCCAACGATTGCAGTTACTGCTCCACCGCCTGCATTCAAGGCCGGACGATTCGCACGCGCTCGCCGCACGCGGTGGTGGATCATCTGGAACGAATGGTCGGCGCCGGGTTCAACCGTTTCTATTTTGTCGACAACTCGTTCAACATTCCGGAGGCGCAAGGGCTCGAGCTGTGCCGGCTGATCGCCGTGCGCCGTCTGAATATCCGATGGCGGGCGATTCTTTATCCGCAGCGGGTTTCGACCGAGCTGGTGCGCGCGATGGCGGCGGCCGGCTGCACCGATGTCGCTTTGGGTTTCGAAAGCGGCTGCGGACGCATCCTGCGCGAGATGAACAAACACTTCGACCCGAATGACGTGCGGCGTCTCGCGGCGCTGTTGGCCGATCACGGCATCCGCCGCATGGGCTTTCTGCTGCTCGGCGGACCGGGCGAAACGCGGACGTCGGTGGACGAGAGTCTGACCTTCGCGGAATCGCTGCATCTCGACGGGCTGAAGATTACGGTCGGGATTCGCATCTACCCCGGCACGGCGCTGGCCAGGCGCGCGTTGGCGGAAGGCGTGATCACCGCCGAAACGAATCTGCTTTTTCCCGCTTTTTATCTCGCGCGCGAAGTCGAACCTTGGATTCGCGACGTGGTCCCCAAATCACGATGAGTGAATGTTGATGCCGGTCATCTACATCGACGCCGACGGCTGCCCGGTGAAAGAAGAAGTCTATCGCGCGTCGCGCAAATACGGCCTGACGGTGTACGTGGTCTGCAACACGCACCTGAACGCGCCCGCGGAAGACCGCATCCACCGCGTCATCGTTGAACGTTCGCCGGACGCGGCCGACGACTGGATCGCCGAGCATGTCGGCGCGGGCGATATCGTCGTGACGACCGACATTCCGCTCGCCGATCGCTGCCTCAAGCGCGGCGCGCGCGTGCTCGATGTGCGGGGCCGTGAATTCACGCCGGATTCCATCGGCGGGATGTTGGCGACGCGCGAGTTGATGAGCCACTTGCGTTCCTTCGGCGCGGTCGGAGGCGGGCCGCCGCCGGCGGAGAAAAAAGATCGTTCGCTTTTTCTCGCCAAGCTGCACGAGGTCATCCAGTCGCTCATGCGGCCGGCGGGCGAGCAACGAAATAGCGGGAAGTCGACGTGACCTTTCTGAACGCGCGCCGTGACAACGCGACCGCGACGGCGCTACAATCCGCGCAATCGCCAGTGGACAATTTTCGACCGACGAAATAAGGGAGACACCAGCACATGTTGACACCGACTGAGGGAAAAGGCAGAGCGGTCCTCGAAAAGATCGCCCGGCGCGTGATGCAGGAACGCGGTTTTCAAACCGATTTTTCGAAGCTTGCGCTGGACGAGTTGGCGAAGATGCCGCACGGCGAACTGGTCGCGGCGCCTCCGGTGAAGGATCTTCGCCGGCTGCTTTGGGCGTCGATCGACAACGACGATTCGCTGGACCTCGATCAGTTGACCGTCGCCGAGGCGTTGCCCGACGGGGCGGTGAAAATCTATGTGGCGGTCGCCGATGTCGACGCGCTGGTCAAGAAGGATTCGGCCATCGACGGGCACGCCTGGCAGAACACCACCTCGGTTTACACCGACGCCAAAATCTTTCCCATGTTGCCGGACATGCTGTCGACCAACCTCACCTCGCTCAATCAAGACGAGGATCGCTCGGCCATCGTCGTCGAGATGGCAGTCAGCAAAGTGGGGGAGATGACCAGCTCGGATGTCTACCTGGCCGTGGTCCGCAACCGCGCGAAGCTCGCGTACAACAGCGTGGCGGCGTGGCTGGAAGGCGGCCGCCCGGCGCCGGAGCGCGCGACCGCCGTTCCGGGGCTGGAGGAGAACCTCCGCTGGCAGGACGGCGTGGCGCAGCACCTCAAGGCCCGGCGGCACGAACACGGCGCGCTCGATTTGCAAACGCTGGAAGCCCGGGCGGTGTTCGACGGCGACGAGATTCTGGATTTGCAAATCGACGAACGAAATCGCGCCAAAGAAATCATCGAGGATTTCATGATCGCCGCGAACGGCGTGATCGCGCGTTTCTTGCACGCCAAAAAAGTCCCCGCACTGCGGCGCCTCGTGCGTTCGCCCAAACGCTGGGACCGCATCGTCGAGATCGCGGCGCAATACGGCGCTCATTTGCCGCCGCAGCCCGATTCGAAAGCGCTGGCGCTTTTCCTCGCCGCGCGGCAAAAGGCTGACCCGCTGCGCTTTCCCGACCTTTCGCTCGTCATCATCAAATTGCTCGGCCGCGGCGAGTACGTCGTCGAGTTACCGAACGAAACCGCGCCCGGTCACTTCGGTCTGGCGGTCAAAGACTACACACACTCGACCGCGCCGAATCGCCGCTTCCCGGATTTGCTCACCCAACGCATCTTGAAGGCGACGCTCGCCGGCTCGCCGTTGCCCTACGGCGAGAACGAACTGACGGAGCTGGCGCGTCATTGCACGCAGAAGGAGGACGACGCCAACAAGGTCGAGCGACAGGTCGCCAAATCGGTCGCCGCGATGCTGCTGTCGCCGCGGGTCGGCGAACGTTTCGACGCGGTGTGCACCGGCGCCTCCGACAAAGGAACCTGGGTGCGCATCTTTCATCCGCCCATTGAAGGACGCTTGCTCCACGGCTACGAAGGCGTCGATGTGGGCAACCGGCTAAAAGTAAAGCTCATCCACACCGATGTGGACAAAGGATTCATCGATTTCGAAAAAGCCCACTCGATCCTTTGAAAATCGGTAAAGCAAGGAGCTTTGAATATCGCTTTCTGATGCAATACGTATTCAGGTCACAATTACTCATTTTGTGACATAGTGGGTAGGTACTGTATAATAGACGGAACTAGAACCTGTGAACTTACCTTTAATTTGGGTAAAATAAATACATGAGAATTAGAAAATGAGAATAGGAATCCTTGAGCTATTGAGTGTCGAACCCTCCAGAAGATGGGATCATCTAGCATATAAATATCTGATTACCAGGCAATATGCCAGTATCATGCCTCAGGCTATAAGCGTCTGGTGCCGTAGTCTAGGACACGAAGTTTTTTATGCCACCTATTTTGGCAATAAGGATCCCAAGCAGCTGCTACCAAACGATCTCGATATTGTGTTCATCTCAACTTATACTCAAGCGAGTGCACTGGCATACGCTCTGGCAATACTGTATCGCCGGGAGAAAACACTTACCGTGATAGGTGGCCCTCATGCTAAACAATTTCCCGAGGATTGTCTGCGTTTCTTTGACATCGTCAGATGTGCCTGTAATTAATAGAGAAATTGGTACATTGCCTTTAAAGCATACGGTATTACCCAGGATTTCCTTCGCTTTGTGGATATCTACTTTATCAAAATAATAAATAGCCTTACCTTTTGGTATATCCTTGATACCCTCTAAACGTGATGTGTTTTCGCCCTGAAATAATAATACAGGTATGAGACCTTCTTCAATCAATCGCATCATTACGTTTCTCAATGTCGGCCAGTAGAAGGTCTTATATTGCTTGATGGACATGAAGCCTTCAGAACCTTTTTGCAGAGTTTTGTTTTCTCCTTATAGGTAATTTCGGCATTCGTATTTTTGAATTCTATGCCTGCTCCTGAGCACCATTGCGCAAGTATTTCCTGCATTTTGTGCACTCCTCGTGGGATTTGTTGTTGTTAACTTTCCTTCGGTAATTTTTTTTCGAGAATCGGTAGATCATTGAGAAAGTCGAGCATTTTCTGGCAGGTCGCCATTGCTTCATTACACTTTCGGGCCACAAATTCAGTCAGAATACTTCTGGCCTCATTTTTATCTCCTCCATCAACCATCTTGGCAGCTTTAGCCTCCGCCAGAGTACTTTCCTCGAAAGTCCGGATTTCAAAACCTGTCCAATGTTGCGTAATATCATCCCTGTATTCCGGATGGTAATCCATTAGTGCCCGCAGCTTTTCAAAAAGTTCATAGGCTTCGGTAGTCCCCAAGGCTTTCGGGAGTTCATTAATGCCGATATATACAGGCAGGAACGGGGAAATACAGGGTTGGTTCGGCGTTATCCATTCGCAGGTGAATAAATCTGTATATTCTGTCCTGGCCACACCAAAATAGGCATTGGTTGTGTATTCCCATAACCCATGTATACAAAGGGCTCCCTGACCTCTTTCTTCTGGTACGTAACAACTGAGACTCCCATCTCGGGGATTTATGTTTCCGTGATCTCTGAGACATTTCATGAAATATGCCGGTGTGATACCGCCGCCGCGTACAAAAGGCGGCATCTTGTCGCCAGTTTGCGTCTGTCGAACTGGTTGCATGGTGATGCTATCATACTGCCTGTCGATTAATAGTTGCCACATCCTCTTGGCCCGCGTGTAGCCTGCTCCGATACCTCCCTCCGCCATTTCTTTAAGCCTTTTAGAGATAAAGAAGTTGGCGGATACAAAAACCTGATCGGTCATAGGGCCGTGAATGGCATGATTCGAAGGGTCTCCGTATATAAAATTAGCTCCTTCCAAACAGTAGCCTTCTTTCGTGTCCACGACAAGAGCGCAACTAACACCGGTTTGACTGCCATATTTTGTGAAGTCTTCCGACCACATTTTTACGAATTCTGCTGCGCTGTTGTTTATCCTTAACAATTCACCTTTTGAGCGGTATTTCGGAGTACCAGGATACGGTGCGAATTGACTACGAATGTGCCGTGCTCCCCCAGATAAGACAATTCCCTTTTCATTCATTAGGGTAAAGACGAGGCCGTCACCCACCATCAAATACCGGTTTCCAGTTTCGGGGATAACCAACTTAAGATATCCCGGCCAATAGGTGATAGGGCTATCAACGCACTGCCCGTTCATATTGCCTAAAAGTGATGTTAAGCCAGTCGTAAAAGCTTGCGTACAACCGCCGTTGAGGGATGGTTGGACCA
>PMZC01000032.1 GCA_003170555.1 Deltaproteobacteria bacterium | reverse complement strand
GAACGTGCGGAACGAATGGGCGTCGATGGTTCCGCTCGGCAGGCTCGGCACCGCAGACGACGTGGCCTCGGCCGTCTGTTTCCTGGCGACCGACGAGGCGTCGTATATCTCGGGGCAGGTCCTCGCCGTCAATGGCGCGATGTACACCTAGGAGGATGAATGGCCGCGGTTGCTGACAAGGTCAAGAGCATCATCGTGGAACAGCTGGGCGTCGACGAAGAGGAAGTCACCCCCGAAGCGTCGTTCGTCGACGACCTGGGCGCCGANNGCTGGTCATGGCGTTCGAGGAGGAGTTCGGCATCGAGATCCCCGACGAGGACGCCGAGAAGATCACACGCGTCAAGGATGCGGTGGACTACATCGACGCGCACGCCAAGGCCAAGAAGTAGCCGGACGGCGGAGCGTCGGGGGACGGCGGGCCCGCCCGGCGGCGGGCGTGCCCGCGGCAGCGGTGTCGGCCGGCGCGAGGCCTCGCGCGGCGTGGCCGCCTCGGGGGAGGGAGCTTGAGCAGGCGAGTCGTCATCACGGGGATAGGCCTTGTCTCGTCGGTCGGGATCGGTACGGAGACCTGCTGGCAGAACCTCGTCGAGGGACGCAGCGGCGTGACCCGCATCACCCGCTTCGACCCCGCGGCCTTCGACGCGCAGATCGCGGGCGAGGTCAAGGGGTTCGACCCGCTCCAGTTCTTCGAGAAGAAGGAAGTCAAGAAGGTCGACGTCTTCATCCAGTACGCGATCGCGGCCTCGCAATTCGCGGTGGATGACTCGGGGCTTCGGATCGGCCCCGGCAACGGGAGCCGCGTGGGCGTGTTCATCGCGTCCGGGATCGGCGGCTTCGCCACCATCGAGCGGGAGCACAGCAAGCTGCTCGAAGGCGGCCCGGGCCGGATCTCCCCCTTCTTCATCCCGGCCGCGATCATCAACCTGGCTGCCGGCCACGTGTCGATCCGGTTCGGCGCCAAGGGGCCCAATCTCGCCACCTGCACGGCGTGCTCCGCCTCGGCCCACGCGCTCGGCGAGGCCTGCGCGATCATCCGCCGCGGCGACGCCGACGCGATGATCGCGGGCGGCTCCGAGGCCGCCATCACCCCAATGGGCGTCGGCGGGTTCTCCGCGATGCGCGCCCTCTCGACGCGCAACGACGAGCCCGAGCGGGCGAGCCGACCGTTCGACGCCGAGCGCGACGGCTTCGTGATCGGCGAGGGCTCGGGCGTGCTGGTGCTCGAGGAACTCGGCTCCGCGCTCGCGCGCGGCGCCCGGATCTACGCCGAGATGGTCGGCTACGGCGCCTCGGCCGACGCCTTCCACATCACGGCCCCGTGCGAGGACGGTGACGGCGCCGTCCGCGCCATGCAGGCGGCGCTCGGCGGGATCGACCCGTCCGTCGTCGACTACATCAACGCCCACGGAACGTCGACCCCGCACAACGACCGGATCGAGACGCTGGCGATCAAGCGGTGCTTCGGCGACCACGCGCGCCGCGTGGCCATCTCCTCGACCAAGTCGATGACCGGGCACGCGCTCGGCGCCGCCGGCGCGCTCGGCAATTCGACCCACGCCAAACGGATATCGGCTGACTTCGTGGCGGGCCACGTCGCGTTCGCGCGCAGCGTGATCTGTGTTCCGTCGGCATTCGTTTGCGCGTCGATGGCCAGCTCCGGCGCCGACGCATGGCCGCGCAACGTCCAGCGGTATCCCTCGTTCGTGGTCTCGACTTTGCGATCCGGATAATCGGCGGACGACGCGGTGTGCAGCCTGTCGGTGTCGAACCAACCCACGCGTACGCCGGCGTTTTGCAAACCGGCGCCGCAGCCGCTCGAGACGAAGCTGAACGTCGTGGCGTCATCGCTGAAAGTCAGCGCGCCGGGGCATGAAGTCGGCGGCGGAACGTTCGGCGTCGGCGTCGACGGCTCGCTGACGCGGCCGGGCTTTTCGCAGGACAGAATGAACAGGATCGACAAACACGTGAGCGCGATGGCGATGGTGCGTTTCATGCGCGCGAATGTAGCAGCCGAAACCGCCCGCAACAAGACGCCAGACTGGACGGCCCGGCGCGGATACGATAGCTTGACTCATCACGCGAGGAGACCCGGTTGCGCTTCATTTCACTGGCCAGCGGCAGCAAGGGCAACGGCTATTTGGTGCAGGCCGGCGATGTGACCGCGCTGGTGGACGCCGGTTTGTCGGGACGCGAAATGGAGCGGCGCATTCAACAGGCCGGGTTGCTCGCGTCGCGGATCAATCTGCTTTTGCTGACGCACGAACATTCCGACCATCTCAATTCAGCGGGGCTGTTGTCGCGGCGTTTCAAGCTGCCGGTGTACGGCACCGCGGGCACGCTGTCCACGCCGTGCGGCCGCCTCAAGCCCGTGCGCGAAGCGACCGAGCGCGTCGAGGAGCTGCCGGCCGGCGAGACGCTGACGATCGGGCCGCTGTCGATCACCCCGTTTTCCATCAGCCACGACGCGGCCGACCCGGTGGGCTTCGTCTTCGCCGCCAACGGCCACCGCGTGGTGCTGGCCGCCGACCTGGGTTGCGTCACGCGGCTGGTCGCGCAGCGGTTGGCGGGCGCGAGCGCGGTCATTCTGGAAAGCAATCACTGCCCCGAGATGCTGCGCCACAGCCATTATCCGCTGTGGCTGCAGCGCCGGATCGCCGGCCGCTTTGGGCACCTGTCCAACGCCGACGCCGCGGGGCTGGTGCGCGATGTGCACCATGTGGGATTGCGCTACTTACTGTTGGCGCACCTGTCGGAAAACAACAACACGCCGCGGCTGGCCTACGAAGCGACGCGCGCGACGCTCGAGGAGTTGGGGGCGACAACCGATTTGCGCGTCGCGCGACAGGGGCAGATCGGCGCTTGGATCGACCTGGACGAGGGGTGAGCGATGATTGCACGGTACACGCGCGAGAAGATGGCCGCGATCTGGAGCGATCGCAACCGTTACGCCACGTGGCTGAAGGTCGAGATCGCCGCGCTCGAAGCGATGGCCGCCGAAGGGCTCGTGCCGGCCGAGGCGGTTGAGCAAGTGAAAGCAAAGGCGGATTTCGATCCGCGGCGCATCGAGGAAATCGAAGCGGTGACGCGCCACGACGTGATCGCGTTCCTGACCAACGTGGCGGAATACGTCGGCGAGCCGAGCCGCTGGGTGCACCACGGCATGACCAGCTCCGACGTGCTCGACACGGCGTACAACCTGCAGCTCGTGCAAGCCGCCGATTTGCTGCTCGCCGATCTCGACGCGCTGCTCGCCGTGCTCAAACGCCGCGCGTTTGAATTCAAGGACACGGTGCAGATCGGACGCAGCCACGGCATCCACGCCGAGCCGATCACCTTCGGTCTCAAGCTCGCCATCTGGTACGACGAGATGCGCCGCAATCGCAAGCGGCTGATCGCCGCGCGCGACGACGTGCGGGTGGGCAAGCTCAGCGGCGCCGTCGGCACGTTCGCGCATCTGCCGCCGAGCGTCGAGGAACGGGCGATGGACGCGCTGGGCCTCGCGCCCGCGCCGGCGTCGAGTCAGATCGTGCAGCGCGACCGCCACGCCGCGTTCTTCACCGCGCTCGCCGTGCTCGGCGGCACGCTGGAAAAGATCGCGCTCGAAATCCGCCACCTGCAGCGC
>PMZC01000259.1 GCA_003170555.1 Deltaproteobacteria bacterium | reverse complement strand
CGGAAGAGAAGGTGGAAACCGGCGGCATGGCCGACTTCCTCATGCATCCGAGCGACAGCATCGAGCAGTATACGAAGCCGGGAGCGGTGCAGCCGACCGGCGCCGGTTCCAACCTCGATATGGGCGTGCGCTTCAACGACCACGCGAGCGGAAACATCCGCAACGTGATTTCACACGAATCCGTTTCGCCGTTGGATGCGCCGGCCGAAGCGCCGGCCAGTGCGCCGGTCGCGCCGGGCGGTCTCGATATCGTCCCGCATGAGCCGGCGGCGGCCCCGCCTCATCAGTTGGAGTTGCCGCTGGACAAAGCGGCGCCTTCGTCCGAGGCCATTCGACCGACCGCCGCGGATCGGCGCGACGAGAACTATCATCCCTGGCGTACGGCCGCGCGATGGGTCTTGCCGCAGGCCGTCTTGCTCCTGATTCTCATTGCGTTCGGTCCGAAATATTTGCGCACGCACTACTTGCTCGCCGGCGAGTACGAAGCGGTGTTCAGCGACGCGGACGGCCGCCAGGTCACCTGCTCCACGACATTCCGGGCCGATGCGGCCCACCGTTTCAAGTTCAGCGGCGTGATGGATTGTCAACTGTACCCGAGTCTCACGTCCACCGAACGGGTCGATGAGCCACGCGTGCTCAAGCCGATCATGGGCGACGGCAAGATCGCCTTCACCGGGCGCTTCGACCTGGTCGGACTCGCGCTGACGCTCGGCGCGGTCGAAGAAGGACAGTCGCGGTCCGCGATCCTGCGCGGCCGCTTCACGCCCGATGCGCGTCACATCGAAGGCACGGTGTATAACCCGCTGGGCCGGGCCGGCCGGGTGGTGCTGCAACGCAAACCAGGGACGTAGCGCCTTGAAAATCCGCCATCTCGTTCCGCTGATGATCGTGATCTTGGCGCTCGGCTGCGCCGGGATGCCGCGCGGCTCATCGTCCGGCGATGGGGAAACCTCATGGATCCAGACGGCGGACCACTGGAAGCTCGCGCTGCATCATTACGCGGCGCACTCTCGCCGCGGCGGTCCGCCGCTCGTGCTGCTGCCCGATGTCTATGAAAACGCCGCGGCCTACGACCTCGACGCCGACCACGCGTTGGCGCGCGGTCTGGCCGACGCCGGGATCGACGTAACCGTCGCCGAGCTGCGCGGCCAGGGGCAGAGCGAGCGTCCGACCTGGTGGAACGAACGCCGCGCCGACTGGACGTTCGATCACTACGTCGAGCAGGACCTGCCGGCCATTGTCGACGCGGTGTGTCGCGCGCGGACGGCGCCGAAGGTGGTGCTCGGCGGCCACGGCTTCGGCGGTCTGGCGGCCGTGGTCTTTGCCGAAGCGAAACCGGAGAAGGTCGCGGGGCTCGTCGGCCTGGGCGTCGCCGCGCGCCTGACGCACCTGAATGAATTGCACCGCACGTTGTTGGGCAAGGTGGACGATCTGGATTGGCTGGCGGAAGTCCCCGCGCCGCTTGGGGCCACGGCGCCGGCGCCGTTCGTCGGTTCGCGCGACAGCCTGTTCGACGTGCTGCTGTGCAACGGCCGCAAACTCAATCGCCAGACGGTCGCCGACTATTACGCGCACGCGCTCGTGCCGGTCAGCGTCGGCGTCGCGCGGCAGATCGCCGGGTGGTTACAACATCAGTCGTGCGCCGCATACGACGGCCGCACCGACTACCTGGCGGGCCTGGCGAAAATCAAATGCCCGATCCTGCTGCTGTCGGGGCAGGTCGACAACCTGATCGATCCGGCGGACAGCCGCGATCTGCTCGACCGCGTCGGCAGCAGCGACAAGACGCAGCGCATCTTCAGCACGGCGAACGACTACTTCGACGACTACGGCCACGCGGCGCTGCTCATCGGCGAACGCGCGACGAATGAGGTCGGCGGCTACCTGGCGGAATGGCTGGCCTCCCGGACCTGGCCGTGATCCTCGTCGGCGCGGCCGGCTATAGTTACGACGACTGGCGCGGTCACTTCTACCCGGCCGATTTGCCCAAAACGAAGTTTCTCGAATATTACGCGGAACGTCTGCCCGCGGTGGAAATTAATTACACCTATTACCAGCCGCCGACCCGGCGCACGATGGAGGCGATGCGTGCGCGCACGAAAGGCCGCTTGCATTTCGCGGTCAAGCTGCACGGCTCGATGACGCATGACCGCACCGCCGCGCCCGAGGCTTACGGCGAGTTCGTCGCCGCCTGCGCGCCGCTGGCCGAGGCGGGCGTGCTCGGCGCCTTGCTGGCGCAGTTCCCGTTTTCGTTTCACGCCACCGGCGAGAGCTGCGACTACCTGCGCCGCCTGCGCGATCAGTTGCCGGGGCAGGACGTCGTCGTCGAGATGCGCAACGCCGCCTGGGTGAAGCAGGAAACGTTCGACCTGCTCAAGGAGTTGAACTTCGGCTGGTGCAACGTCGACGAGCCGCGCCTGCGGGGCCTGATGCCGCCGACCGCGTTGGCCACGTCCGACGTCGGCTACGTGCGCTTCCACGGCCGCAACGCCGCCAAATGGTTTCAGCACGAGCACGCGTACGAACGGTACGACTACTTGTACAGCGAGGATGAGCTGCGCGAATGGGTTCCGCGCATCCGGCAGATCGCGAACCTCACCAAACGCACCTACGTTTTCACCAACAACCACTTCGAAAGCAAAGCCGCGATCAACGCGCTGATGCTGATCACCCTGCTGCGGTGAACGAGTCCGGGCTCATCGCCCCCGCGCCCGGAACCGCCGATAGCATCTCTTTCGCGAAATGTGGTACAAATTACCTGGCTTCGGTCGCGAACGAACAACCACGAGACACCGAAAATGGCCGGCTACAGTCGCTTTGAACAATCGCCGCAGCTCAACTCGCAGATTGATTTCACGCGCTTGCCCGTCGCGCTCGACCCGAAAGAGATTCAGGTGCTCTCGCACGTCAACGGCATGCTCACGCTGGGCGACATGTCGCAAAACCTGCACATCGAGCGGTCGGACCTCGAACGCGTCATCATCAAGCTGGTGAAAAACAACCTCATCTTCTTTGACGACGCCAACGTGCAGGCCGCCTGGCGCGGCGAGCGGCCGATGCCCGCCGAAGACGATTTCGGCCTCACCGAAGACTCCGCCGGCTCCGAGGCGGAAGTGCTGGATCGCGTCTTCGAACATCCGGCGGCGAAGGTCGAGCGCGGCGAATGGGAGTTGGACGGCTTCTTCGCCCTGCTCAATCGCCTGCATCGCGACCGGGTCACGGGCGTGTTGCGCACCTTCGTCGAACACGGCCGGTACAAAGCGCTGTTCTTCGAGCACGGCGAGCTGATCAACGTGAGCTCGGTGCCGTTTAATTCCGCCGAATGTCTGGGCCGGCTGATGCAGCGGGCCGGTCGGGTCAATCAGGAGAAGGTGCTCAAATCGCTGGAACGCACGCGCTCGAGCGGCCGGCTGCAAGGCGAAGAACTGGTGGCGATGGGCGCGATTCGCGAGGACTGGCTGCCCGAGATGTTGCGCGTGCAGGTCGAGGTCAAGCTGACCGAGATCATGGGCTGGGAGCGCGGCCATTACGAATGGCGGGCGCTTACCGTTTTGCCCGAGCGGGTGGTGCGCGTGCCGTGTTCGCTGCCGCGCGTCATCTTCGCGCTGGTCTGGAAACGCTACCCCTTCCAGCGCATCAAGGAGTTCCTCGACCAACGAACCGGCCTGTACGTCGGCCGGATGGACCCGTCGCCGTACCTGCTCGAGTCGTTTGAATTCGGCAAGCCGATCAGCCGCATCTACTCCGGTGTGTTGGAGAAGGACAACCTGTTCAAGCGCCTGTTGGTCGTGGCCAATCTGAAACCCGAGCAAACCTACCGGGTGGTCTACGGCCTCTATCTGACCGGCATGATCGACTTCTTTCCCGAGAGCCGCGAAGACAAATCAGTGGCGCGGATCGCCGAATTGCAGGACCGGCTCAAGCAGATCGAGAAAGAAACTTTGTTCGACGTGCTGGCCGTTCACTGGACCGCGAACGACCAGCAGATCGAGGAAGCGTATCAGCGCCATCGCGCCGAGCAGTTGGCCGTCATCGAGAAGACCGACGGTCTCGAACAACACATGAACCAGCAACTGGTGACGCACCTCGAACGAGCTTACAACGCGTTGAGGTCGGCGCCCGCGCGGCAGGAGTATCGCCGGGAAATCTTCGACGGCGAGTTCATCGTCTTCGGCAGCGACATCTTGCGGCAAAAAGGCGAGAGTCTGCTGTTCACCAAGGAGGAGCTCGATCTCGCCATCGCGGAGCTGCGTTCGGCCATCGAGGTCTACGACAAAGATTCGGAATACTGGGCGGCGCTCGGCCTGGCGCTGTTTCTGAAATTCCACCCGCGGAGCATTCACGAGGCGGAAGAAGGGCGGCGCATGGTCCGCAAGGCGCTGGCCATGAAGTCGGATTCCGAACTCAACAACCTGTGCATGGGCATTCTGTACAAGCACGAACGGCGCAACCAACAAGCCGTCGAGCAATTGGAAAAGGTGATCAAGATCAATCCGAAAAACCGTTTCGCGAAATTAGAGATCGAGGAGCTCAAGACCGGCAAGCGGCACGAAGACTATGAGCTCGCCGTCCGCGAGTTCGTCGAGCGGCGCTCCAAGGCCGACCGGGATTTCGACAAAAAACTGGCGGCCAAGCGCAAGGAAACGGCCGAACAGAAGGCGTAGGGAGGTTCGTATGCGGCGTCGAGTGCTTCTGATGATCCTGATCGCGGTGACCGCGGCCGTGGCGCTGGCGGCGAGCTGCGGCATGGAGCGGCGCATCATCAAGAAGATGCAGGATTTGCAAGAGGACCTGTGCGTTCAGGCGGACGAGTTCAATCGCATGATCGCCTGGGGCTACTACGATGACGCCAGCCTGATGGTCGTGCCGGAAAGACGCGCCGATTTCCTGATGCAGGCCGAGAAGGTCGCCGCGCGCGTCAAAATGGAAAGCTACAAGGTCACGCTCTGTGAGGTCAGTTCCGCGCCTTTCCCGCGCGTGCGCGGCGACGTAACGCCCACGCCCGAGCCGGCGCCGACGCCGGTCGCCACGCCAAGACCGGCGCCGGAAGAAACGACGCCGATGGCCACGCCGAAGCTGGAAATGCCGAAAGCGTGGTACGGCCGGGTCATCGTGCGCTACATCAACCTGGTCGTCGTGCCCAGCAACGCCGTGCGTTCGCCGCTCCTGCGCCAATATTGGGTCGCCCGCGACGACACCTGGTTCGTCGATCCCGACCTGAGCGAATTGCTGCAGCAGGGAGATTTGTAGCGGCGGGTTTTTCCCGAAATCAGAAACCGTAGCGCAATAGTGCGAACTNNGTCGTTGCGTTCGAGTTGGCCCAGGAGCGTCGAATCGCCGCCGCCGAAGAAGTTGGCGCCGACGCTGGCGCGCAGCCGGTCGGTGACGACGTAGGTCACCAGCGGCGTCACCAGCCAACCCGACGCGGTGAGGTTGAAACGCCGCCAATCCCGGTCGCGCATGTAGGTGAAGTCGAGCAGGCCGAGAAATTCGAGCAGCACGCGTTCGTCGAAGAACGGCCGGCGGATGATCAGGCCGACCGCGTTCTGCCACGCGCGGCTGATGAAGTCGTGCTCGCGGTCGAACAGATACCCTTGCAGCAGCAGGCCCTCGACCAGGAAGTTGCCGCGGAAGGTGTAATCGGCGTTAAGCACCCAGGTCGCGTCGTTGCGCCGCACCGCGGTCAAATCGGTGCGGTAGGTGTAACGGTCGAAATCCATGCGCCCTTCGCCGCGCAGCCCGATGTCATGAACCACGCCGGACAGACCCAACCCGACGCTTTGCACGCGATGGTGGGTCAGGCGGAACGGATCGGAAAGTTCTTCGAGCGGCAGCGAGTTGAGCGGCGGCAATTGCAGAAAGCCCTGGTCGGTCCGTTCCGAAAATTTATACAGATCGCGGAACGCCGGGTTGACGTGCATCGTGGGCAGGTCGTCCCACATCGCGTAGTAGGCCGCGTGGGCGACCAGGTACGGCGTGCGCCACGACACGCGGACGGCGCCCTCGGGCGCGGTCAGGTTCTGGTTCGGGATATCCGTCGCGTTTTGGAAAAACTTCGGGTCGTTGAGCAGTCGCTGCAGGCTGTTGCGCCATTCCGGAACATAGTGATCGACGATGCGCTCGAATTGGTTCCAATGCGGGTCGGTGCGCAACCGGATCACCATGTCGTTCAGCGGAAAATGCCCGCCGAGCAGCGCCCAATCGGAGCCGACGATGTCGTACCGCGACGGCGTGAAGAACGGAATGTACACCGCGTCGATCGTCACCGGGCCGGCGTAAACTACCGGCCGCACCATCAGGGTGGCCAGGCGCGAGTAATCGAGCTCGGCGTCGATCACGCGGCGGTAATCGGTCGGGTTGAGGATGTCCATCGGGCTGACGGCGTCGACCACGCCCCAGGAAACGATCTGCCAGCCGACGTAAAGATCGAGCGGCCCGAAATGCGCGAGGCCGTATAACTTGCGGATCTCCGGAATCGCTTCGCCGTGCGCCTGCTCGCCGATGCCCCAGCGATATTCGAACAGGCCCGCCGCCACCGCGCTGTAGGTCATGCCCCAGTTGGCCGCCGCGCCCAGATAGGCGTAGAGATCGTTCGACCACACGTCGTGCTGCTCCGGGTCCCAATGCGTATCAAAAGCCGATTGGAACGCGATCTGCCCTTCGAGGCGGGTCTGCACCGGCAGCGGCGTGGCTTCGGGTGCGGGCATGGCTTCAGGCTCAGGCGTGGCTTCGGGAACGGGCGTCGCTTCGGCGGACGGCGTCGGCGTCTCCGCGGTCGGCGTGACTTCTTCCTCGCCGGGCACGGGAACCGGCGTCGGCATTTCGAGCGGGGTGGGGCTGGCCTGGCTCTGGTCGCCGGGGCTTTCCTGGGCCGCGGCCAATGACCACGCGCACAGGCCCATCGCCAGCAAAATGAGCAGCCACGGCGCCAGCCGGTTCATGCGGGCGGCGCTACTCCTGGCTTTCGTCGCTCAAGAAACGGTCGGTGAAGACGCCGTCGTCGATCGGCACGTTGATCTGGTAGCTCAGGATTTCCATCACCGTCGCCCGCCGCGCGATGACGTCGCTCATCTTGGTCAGCTTGACGAGCCACGTACCGTCGGGCTTTTTCTCCATCTTCGGGACTTCCAGCACCTTCCACAGTTTGCCGTCCTTGTTGAAGAACTCGCCGCGGATGGGCAGGAAGTTGTCCTTGCGCACCCAGTAAAGCAGTTTGCTGTAGTCGGTGGTCGACGGATCTTTCGGGATCGTCTGCACGACGTAGCAATCCTGGCCGTTGAGCACCATGTCCTTCAGCCGCGTGTGTTTGCCTTCGTTCGGGTTGCGAATCTGCAGGTCGCCGTAACTGAACGTCGAGCCGACGAAGGCGTCGTTGCGGTTGGACGCGGTGATGGCCCGCACGCGCGGCACCGCCGGCATGAAGATGCGCTGCTCGTTTTCGCCGTTCGGGTTTTCGATGACCAGGAACTTGATGCCGCGCACTTCGGGCGGCGCCAGAAACGTCGTCACCACGTGATTCAGCCCGTTGATTTTCTTGGTTCGCGTGCGCATCTGCCGCACCCGCTGCGCGCCGTTGGCGTCGATGATCGTCATCTTGGATTCGGCGATCGACGAGTTGGATTCGGCCCGATTGGACATCCGCTTGATGATGTCATCGGCGGTCAGGTCCGCCGCCCAGGCGTAAGCGGCCAGGCCGGCGAGGACTATTAACAACATTACGAAATGACGAGCGCGCATGGTCAACCTCGAATAGGTTTAGGGTTTGAGGATCGGTTCCGAGCAGGTCGTTGGTCGCCCAATCGCCACGCGCTGCTCCGGCCCCGATCGTTCTATCCATATGGAAATCGTGTTGAATCATCGCACACGCCGGACGACGCTGCAATGTCCGCCGGCCGAAGATCGACGCGCCGGAAGCGAACGCCGCGGTTTTTTTACCCTAGGCTTGAACCAACCGGGGGGTTGAGATCGTCGGATTTAATGCCATGATAGCAGAGTTGAACAAGAGAACGCCGAGGAAGAGCAAGCCGGTTAAGGCCGAAGTCCTCGCGGCGGACGAGCTGGAAGTCGAAGAGGAGCTTCCCGCCGAGGAAGCGACCGAGGAAAAAAGTCTCGTACCCGCGGGAGCACTGCAACTATATCTATCCGAAATCCGCAAATACCCCCTGCTGACGCGCGAAGAAGAACTGAAAATCGCGACCCGCTATTTCAAAAAGGGCGATCCGAACGCGGCCGCGCGTTTGGTCACCGGCAACCTGCGGCTGGTGGTGAAGATCGCGATGGAATACCGCCGCGCGTTTATCCAGGTGCTCGATCTGATCCAGGAAGGCAATATCGGCCTGATGCAGGCGGTGAAGAAATTCAATCCGTATAAAGGCGTCAAGCTGTCGAGCTACGCCGCATGGTGGATCAAGGCTTATATCCTGCGCTACATCCTCAACAACTGGCGCATGGTCAAGATCGGCACGACGCAGGCGCAGCGCAAGCTGTTCTTCAACCTGCAAAAAGAAAAGGAACGCCTCGAATCGCTGGGCATCGTGGCCACCCCGGCGCTGATCGGCAAGGGGCTCGACGTGGCCGAGGAAACGGTCAACGAAATGGAGCAGCGCCTGGCGCGGCCGGATTTGTCCATCGACGCGCCGGTCGGCGACAGCAACAAGAGCACGGTCGGCGATCTGCTGCCGGGCCAGGAAATCCGTCAGGACACGGCGTTGGCCAACGCGGAAGAGTTGATGAAGTTCCGCGCGGCGTTGACCGACTTTGAATTGGATCTGACCGAGAAAGAGACGTTCATTCTTCAGCACCGGCTGTTGGCCGACGATCCGATGACGCTGCAGGAAATCGGCGACCAGTTGGGCGTGACGCGCGAACGCATCCGCCAACTCGAATCGCGGCTGCTCGAAAAAATGCGCGCCTTCATGATCGAGCGCGGGCTCGGACCGCTCAATATCTAGTGTCCCGTTACACGTCAGATGAGATGTTTAGACGACAGAACTTATTGGTAACGCAGTCGCTAATCGGCTACATATTCTCATTGATACCTATCGTTTCAAATGTAACAGACTACTAGAAATAGGGCGGGCCGTTGGCCCTACTATCATTGTTGATGGGCATCCGTTCCTGGGGCGTTGCCCCAGGCTGTAATAACTCGCGCCCTTGGCGCTCCAGAAATAGGGCGGGCCGTTGGCCCTACTATCATTGTTGATGGGCATCCGTTCCTGGGGCGTTGCCCCAGGCTGTAATAACTCGCGCCCTTGGCGCTTCCCGGTTGACGGGCCAAAGGCCCATTCCATCACAGCCTGGGGCAACGCCCCAGGTTTTAGGATCGAAACACGACCCCAGGGCTGAAGGCCCGAACTAATGTCCCGTTATACGTCAGATGATATGTTTAAACGACAGAACTTGTTGGTAACGCAGTCGCTGATCGGCTTCGTATTCTCATTGATACCTATCATTTCAAATGTAACAGACCACCAGTCTCCCCGATCGCGAAAAAGCAAATGGGGCGATTCCGGCATCGCCCCATTGAGTTGTCGCGGTTTTTATCGCGCTGCTTATTTATTTTTCGTGCTTGGCGAGGAACAGGTTCGACATCACGCTGATCGTGCGTTTGGTCAGCGGCATCACCTGCGAGAAGTAGCCCGGGATGTTCATCAGGGTGACCAACTCGGTCTGCTTGTCTTTCTTCACGGCCTTGAAAATGATCTTCGCCACTTTCTCCGCCGACTGGGCGTAATAGGGCAGGAACTTCATCGCCATCTTCGTGCCGAAGGTCTCCGCCTTGACGTCGCTGTAGAAGCCGGTGTTCACCATGTACGGATAGACCGTGGTGACCTTGATGCCGTATTCCGCCAGCTCGTAATAGAACACTTCGCTGATTCCGCCCAGCGCGAGTTTGATCGACGCGTAGGCGCCCCAGGTCGGCAAACGGTAGAAAGCCTGGCCGGAGGAGATGTTGACGATGTGCCCGCTGCGGTGCTCGATCATCGAGGGCAGAAAAGCGTAAATGAAATGGAGCGGTCCCCACAAGTTGACGTTGACCAGCTTTTCCCAATCGTCATAGGTGGTGTCTTTCAGTTCCTTGGTCAAGCCGACGCCGGCGTTGTTGATCAGCACGTCGA
>PMZC01000324.1:12188-12845 GCA_003170555.1 Deltaproteobacteria bacterium | reverse complement strand
CCGGCGTGCCCAGTTTGAGCGCGATGGCGATTTCGGACAAGGTCCCCAGCGCGCCGGACACGGCGATCACCGCATCGGCGGAATGCGCAAGAATCACATTGCGGGCGTGGCCCATGTTGGTCACCACCTCCACGTCGACAAAGCGATTGGCCGCGCCGCGCTCCGCTGTCGGCAATATGCCGACCACCAGCCCGCCGGCCTCTTTGGCGCCGCGGCCGGCCGCTTCCATCACGCCGCCCAGCCCGCCGGTCACCAGCGTGGCGCCGGCCCGGGCGATCGCGCGCCCGACCTCGAACGCCAATTGCGCCACGCGCGCGTCGCAACTGCCCGCGCCGCTGACGGCGATCTGCACCGGCATCAACGACCTCGTTTCGATGTGAGCGATTCTAACACAAACAAGTTCCGCCGCCTCAATCTTCCCAGCCGTAGTGCCCGACCAGGGGGACGAAAACGCAATGGCCGTAGTTCTCTTTCACGATCTGGTTGCGCTCGCGAATAAAACAAAAAAGCGTCTGCACCGTGCGATCGCCGATCGGAATCACCAGCCGTCCGCCGATCTTGAGCTGTTCGAGAAAAGTCGCGGGGGCTTCCGGCGCGCCGGCGGTGACCAGGATCGCGTCGAACGGCGCTTCTTCGGTCCAACCGTGCGTACCGTCT
>PMZC01000324.1:0-12140 GCA_003170555.1 Deltaproteobacteria bacterium | reverse complement strand
TGCCGGCGCCGATCTCCAGCACCTTCTCCGGGCCTTTGAGCGCCAGCGCTTCGGTCATCAGCGCAACCATATACGGCTGGCTGATCGTCTGCCCCTGGCCGATCGGCAGCGGCCGATCGGCATAGGCTTCGCTCCACAGCGACTCGGGCAGAAACTGCTCGCGCGGCACCGCGGCCATCGCGTCCAGCACGCGCTCGTCCTTGATGCCGCGGCGGCGAAGCTGGTGCTCGATCATGTTGGCGCGATTGACCAGCAGCCGTTCGGGCGAGGCGATTTTCACCATAGTACGTTCTTCAGTTTTTCAAACGTCACGTAGTCGGTGAGGATGAAATGAATCGGCGTCACCGATGCGTACCCGTCGCGCACCGACATGATGTCGCTGCCTTCGATGTCGACGAAGCCCATCTCCTGCCCGGCGATCCAGTAATATTTCTTGCCGCGCGGGTCGACGTTCTCCTCGATTTCATCGCCGTACAGACGCCGCCCCTGCACCGTCGCCACGATGCCCTTCAGTTGGTCGGCCGCCACGTTGGGCACGTTGACGTTGAGCAGCGTGTCCGGCGGCAGGCCGTGCGTCAGAATGTAACGCGCCACCTTGTCCGCCACCATCGACGCGCCGGAGTATTCGAAATCCACCCGCGCATCGATGCTCACCGCAAACGCGGGCACGCCGATGATCGTCGCTTCCAGCGCGGCCATTACCGTGCCGCTGTAGGTGATATCCTGGCCCAGGTTGCCGCCCTTGTTGATGCCGCACGCCACCAGCTCGGGGCGGTGTTCGCGCAACATGCCGTTCAGGGCGAGATGCACACAATCCGACGGCGTACCGTCGACCGCGTACCAATCTTTTTTCACCAGGGTCATGCGCAACGGACGTTCGAGGGTCATGCTGTGCGCGGCGGTGCTGCGGTTGCCATCGGGCGCCACGACCATCACCTCGCCGAGGTGCGACATCCGCTCCGCCAACGCCGCCAGACCGTCCGAATCGATGCCGTCGTCGTTGGTTACGAGTATGCGCAACACGGTCCTCGCTGGTGTTCAGTGGCCAGCGCGATGCTACAGAATCTCGGGGGGTCTCACAAGACCAAAGGCCGAATGCGGCGGTTGGTTTGTCGAATTGCACCGATCTATGGTAAATACTTTCGGCGCGTCGACGCGGACCGCGCGCAAAAGGATCGTCGTGAAAGACGCTGTTCGTCACTTTGCCATCTTGCTGCTGATGCTGACTTTACTCGCCGGTGTGAGCGGTTGTGGTCACGAGACGAACAATGTCGACGACGATGTGATACCGCCGGACGACGATGTCGATGACGACTCGCTCGATGACGACGCGCTGCCGCCGGATGACGACACCACGCCGCCGGACGAGACGGTCAAGACGTTGTCCTGGATTCATTCTACTGACGGACGCTTGATGGATGAGTACGGCCGCCAGTGGCTGTTGTTCGGCATCAACGCGCGCGTCACCGGGCTTTTCGACGGCAGCGCGGCGTGGGTTTCGCGCACGGCGGTTTACGATCAGTCGGATGCGCAAGGCATGGCGCACGACGGCTTCAATCTGTTTCGCCTGCCGATCAACTGGAGCGCGCTCGAGCCGGTCGAAGGCCAGTTCTCCGCAGACTACTTGCAGCAGATGGAACAGGTGATCGCCTGGGCGCGCGACGCGGGTCTTTATGTCTTAATCGACTTTCATCAGGACAAGTACTCCAAGTTCGTCGACATCGGCGACGACGGCGCTCCGCAGTGGGCGGTCTATCCGCCGCCTGACGGCAAGATCGACGTGTCCCTGCAATTTCTGCTGGCCGTCAACGCGTTTTTCAACAACGTCGACAAAATTCAGGACCGTTTCATCCCCGCGTGGCAGACGGTGGTCGCGCGCTTCGCCGATCAGCCCAACGTGATCGGATTCGAAGTGATGAACGAGCCGTGCACCGTCTTTTTGTTGTTCGGCCGCAAGAAGC
The DNA here is from genome assembly GCA_003170555.1 of Deltaproteobacteria bacterium. Taxonomy (GTDB): domain Bacteria; phylum Lernaellota; class Lernaellaia; order Lernaellales; family Lernaellaceae; genus FEN-1099. The sequence goes on along the minus strand of PMZC01000324.1, from coordinate 10,179 downwards.
TTTACTCGTTTTACGAGAACGCCGCGCACGCGCTGCGCGAGCTTGATGACCGGCATTCGATCTGGATGGAGCCGGATGTCTACCGCAATCAGTTCCTGTGGGCGCCGCTGCGCGCCGAGCCGTTCCCCGACGATAACGTCGTTTACGAGCCGCATTTGTACCCGAACTTCATCGGCATGATGTACCTGACACCGGAAGAATGGGTCGCCGCGCTGACCGAGACGTTCGATCACATGGTCGCGGAAACCAACTCGTGGGGCGCCGCGGCGGTGATCGGCGAGTGGGGCACTCGCCCCAGCGACGACTACGCGCCCGCGATGTTCCAAGCCGTGCAGGACCTGTCCGGCGCGCGCAACATCGGGCTCGCGTTTTGGCTGTGGAAAGAAGCGCCGTCGAATAGCTGGGGCTTGTTCGACTACGATGACGCCACCGGCGCGTGGACGCCGCGCGCGGACCCGGGCGTCGACGCTTTGCTGCGGCCGCGGGTGATGGCCGCGCCGGGAAGTTTGGTTTCGACTTCGTTTGACGTCGATACCGCTACGCTTACCGCGTCGTTCGAAGCCGACGGCGGCGAAGGCCCGCCCCTGCTCTATTTGCCGGCGACGTACTATCCGCATGGGGTCGTGGTCGAACTGGATGGCCAGCCGGCGCCAATCGAGATTGACGCCGACACGCAGCGCGCGCTGGCGCCTTGGAGCGGCGAGTCGGGTTCGCACGAGTTGATTGTCCGGCCGCAGTAGTCTACAAAAGAACAAACGGCAACCAACGGCGTTTGGCCAACCTTGCGCCGCGCCGAGGACCTGATGATTCTGGATCGCACCAAGTACCGTTCGCATACCATCGCGCAGGCGGAGCAGGAAGCGCCGGGCCGTCCGTTGCGCGTCGTGGGCTGGATCGAGAGCTATCGCGATCACGGCGGCGTACTCTTCTTCCATTTGCGCGACGCCTCCGGCAAGATTCAGGTCGTCGCCAATCAAGGCGATTTTTCGCCCGAAAACTGGCAGATCATCGAAAGCATCCGCCCGGAATGGGTGGTCGGATTTGCGGGATCGCTGCGTCGACGCCCGCCGGGCTCCGAGCGCACCAGTCTCGATAATAAAGACATCGAAATCCTCGCCGACGACCTGGGCGTGTTGGCCAAGGCGCCGATGCTGCCGTTTCGCCCCGCCGACTCGGCGACGGTCGCCGAAGAGGTGCGGCTGCGGCATCGCTATCTCGACCTGCGCGGCCCGCGCCTGCAACACAATCTGCGCCTGCGCGCCAAGTTCATTCGCCATCTGCGTGAGTTCCTCGAAAGCGAGGATTTCTGCGAAGTCGAAACGCCGATCCTCGGCAAGAGCACGCCCGAAGGCGCGCGCGATTACCTCGTGCCGAGCCGCATTCACGCGGGCCAGTTTTATGCGTTGCCGCAAAGCCCGCAGCTCTTCAAGCAGCTGCTGATGGTTTCCGGCTTCGACCGCTACTTCCAGATCGTGAAGTGTTTTCGCGACGAAGATTTGCGCGCCGATCGCCAGCCCGAGTTCACGCAGATCGACGTCGAGACCAGTTTTCTCGAACAGGATGAGTTGCTGACGATCATGGAAGGGCTGACGGCAGCCGTCATCCGCGAGATCATGGGCGTGACCATTTCGCTGCCGCTGCCGCGTCTCACGTACGCGGACGTGATGAGCCGCTACGGTTCGGACAAACCGGATACGCGTTTCGGCCTCGAGCTGCGCGATGTGTCCGACGTGGTCAAGGCCAGCGAGTTCGGCGTGTTCCGTGATGCCGTGGCCGCGGGCGGTTCGGTGCGCGCGATTTGCGCGACCGGCCAGTTTTCGCGCAAGCAAACCGACGAGCTCGGCGAACTGGTGAAGATATATGGCGCGAAGGGACTGATTTCGCTGAAGGTCGAAGCGGCCGGGTTGTCCGGCGGCGCGGCAAAGTTTTTGTCCGACCAGGAAAAGATCAACCTCGCGCAAACGATGGAGGCCAAACCCGGTGACGTGCTCTTTCTCATCGCCGGTTCGAACAAGGTCGCGTGCGATGCGCTCGGCGCGCTGCGCTTGCGTCTCGGCGCCGACTTGAAGCTGATCGACAAAACCCGGCAGAACCTGCTTTGGGTCGTCGACTTCCCCCTGCTGGAGTGGCACGAGGAGGACCAGCGCTATTACGCGATGCACCACCCGTTCACCAGCCCGAAGGAGGAAGACATTCCGCTGCTGGATGCCGAACCGGGCAAGGTGCGCGCCAACGCGTACGACCTGGTCTGGAACGGCAGCGAAGTCGGCGGCGGGTCGATTCGTATCCACCGCGCGGATTTGCAATCGAAGATGTTTCAGGCGCTGGGCATCGGGCCGGAAGAGGCGCGCGAGAAATTCGGTTTCCTCCTCGATGCGTTGTCCTACGGCACGCCGCCGCACGGCGGTATCGCCTTCGGCCTGGACCGCATGATCATGCTGCTGACCGGCGCGCCGTCGATTCGCGATGTCATTGCGTTTCCGAAAACCGCGAAGGCCGCTTGCCTGATGACCAGCTCGCCCAGCGCGGTCAGTACGGCGCAACTCGATGAGCTGCACATCCGGCTCAAGGAATAGAGGGTAATCACGATGGCCCCGATCATTTACGTCAACGACGCCCATCGGCACGTGGGCGAAACCGTCACCCTGCAAGGGTGGCTGTATAACAAGCGCAGCGGCGGCAAGCTGCATTTTCTGCAACTGCGCGACGGCGCCGAGACGATCCAGTGCGTCATGTTCAAAGGCGACTTCGATGACGCGACGTTCACGCTGGCCGACCGACTGCCGATTGAATCGAGCCTGCGGCTGACCGGCGAAATCCGCGAAGACAAACGCAGCCCGCTCGGCGTGGAGATGGCGGTCAAGCAGTTCGAGGTAGTCAGCCCGGTCACGCAGGAATACCCCATCACGCTGAAAGAGCACGGCGTCGAGTTCCTGATGGACCACCGCCACCTCTGGATTCGCAGCCGCCGCCAGCACGCGATTCTGCTCGTGCGCCACGCGGTGGTGAAAGCCATTCGCGACTTCTTCGACGAACGCGGCTTCGTGCTCGTCGATGCGCCGATCCTGACGCCCAATGCCTGCGAGGGCACGAGTACGCTGTTCGCCACCGACTACTTCGGCGTACCCGCATACCTGACCCAAAGCGGCCAGCTTTACATGGAGCCGGCGTGCCAGGCTTTCGGCAAGGTCTATTGTTTCGGGCCGACGTTCCGCGCGGAGAAATCGAAGACGCGCCGGCACCTCACCGAGTTCTGGATGGTCGAACCCGAAGTCGCGTTCATGGACCTCGACGGCGACATGGGCCTGATGGAAGAGTTCGTCGAGTTTATTGTCCAGCGCGTATTGCAAAACCGCCGCAAGGAACTCGAATTATTGGAACGCGACCTCGCCAAGCTCGAGTGCGTCAAACGGCCGTTCCCGCGCATTTCGTACGACGAGGCGATCACGCGCATCAAAGCGGCGGGGCACGAAGTGAATTGGGGCGACGATTTCGGCGGCGACGAGGAAACCGTGCTGGCGAATCAATTCGATCGGCCGGTGCTCGTTCATCACTATCCCGCCGAGATCAAAGCGTTCTACATGAAGAAGGATCCGCAGAACCCGCTGCTCGCCCTCGGGTGCGATCTGCTGGCGCCGGAAGGCTACGGCGAGATCATCGGCGGCGGCCAGCGCGAGGACGACCTCGAGCAGCTGACCGCGTCGATCAAAAAACACGAACTGCCGATGGAAGCCTTCGAGTGGTATCTCGACGTGCGGCGTTACGGCAGCGTCCCGCACGCGGGTTTCGGTCTGGGCGTCGAGCGCACCGTCGCGTGGCTCTGCGGCATCAAACACGTGCGCGAAACGATTCCGTTCCCTCGGCTGATCGGCCGCCTCAATCCGTGAGCACATGAGCAAACGCTTTGCCTACGATGTGATCATCGCGGGCGCCGGCCCCGCCGGCGCGATGTGCGCGTTGGCCTGCGCGCGCGCCGGACTGCGTACGTCGCTGCTCGAAGCGAACGCCGCTTCGTCGCACGGCAAGACCATCGCCATCGAAGTGGAGCACTCGGCCTTTGCCGCGTGCGACCTGCCCGAACCGGGCGGCGACGAAATCGCCTTCCACGCGCGCGGCGCGAAAACGATGGCGCCCTCCGGCAAGTTCGCTTTTGAGATCGCCCCCGATCCCGCGTTCCCGGTCAAACAAGAAGTGCTGACGCGCCGCCTTCTTTCCTACGCGAAACGCGACGGCGCCGAGATTCAATACGGTTCGCGCGTCGACGAGCCGCTGCTCGACCGCAATTGCGTTCGCGGTGTCCGCGTGCATACGGCCGGCGGCAAGTCGCGCGAAATGACCGCGCGCGTGGTCGTCGACGCCACCGGATACGCCTCGGCGATCGTCCGGCGGCTGCCGGCCGAGTGCGGCATTGATTTCGTGGATCGCGAAGAAGATCGGGTGATCGCCGAAGCGCGGCTGTACCGGATCGACCGCCGCGCCGTCGAACGTGCGGCGCGCGACGGGCGTTTCGCGCCGGAGTACACCTATTTCCGCCTCGGCACGCAGGGCGCTTACAGCACGCTGGGGTTTATGATCTCCCTCGAACGCGAAACCGCGTTTCTGCTTTCGGGTTTCAAGATTGATCAGCTTCCGCCGACGCCCGGCGAAGCGTTGGATCGTTTGGCGAGCGAACTGGGTTGTTTGACCGAGCCGTTCCACACGGGGTCGGGCATGATTCGCATCCGTCGCGCGAGTCTGCGGCTGGTGGGCGACGGCTTCGCCACGGTCGGCGAAGCAGCGAGTATGGTCGTGCCGATGGGGGCCAGCGGCGTCACGTCCGGCATGTTGGCGGGCCGCGCGTTGGGTCAGCATCTGGGCCAGGTATTGAAGCGCGGCGGCCTGGTCTCGACGAAAGACCTATGGCCGTGGTGCGCCGCCTACCAGCGCGGGCGCGGCGCGGTGTTGGCCAGCTACGACGCCAATCGTCGTGTGTTGGAGACGCTCGATCCGCAACGCGAGCTCGAAACGTTGGCCACGTCTGGTGTCATGACCGGTGAAGACATGCAGCGCACGTTTTTGGTCTTACCGCTGCGCCAGTCGTTTTCCACGCTGGGGGCGCGATTACGCGGCGGCCTGCGAAATCCGCTGCTGATGGCCAAACTCGCGCCGGGCTTCTTTCGCGTCATGCAGGTCGAGGCTTACTGGCGGCGCTTTCCGCTACGGTGGGACGAGCCCGCTTTCGTCGCGTGGAAAAAGACCGCCGAGCGCCTGTTGCCGTAAGCGCTTCATCCCGCCACAATAGCAACATGGATTTTCCGCTCGATCCGAAATTGTATCCGCCGGGCGAACTGCGCAAAGCACGCCGGCGTCATCTCGTGCGCCAGTCCGTTTTGCTGCAGCGGCCGCTCACCGGGCCGATGGAGGTCGGGGTGATTCCGACCTATCGCTGCAACCACGGCTGCATCTTCTGCGCACTGCCGCACGAAGCGGGCGGGCGGCGCGGCGAGATGCCGCAGCCGATGTTGGAGAAAATCATCGACGATCTGGCCGCGGCCGATTGCGAGCAGGTCAGCTTCACGGGCGGCGGCGAACCGCTGCTGCATTCGGCGACCCCGGCCGCGGTCGAACGCGTTCGCACGCGCGGCATGGCCTGTTCGGTTTGCACGAACGGGTCGCTGGTCACCGCCGAACTCGCCGCGCAATGGGCGAGGCTCGGCGTTCATTTGGCGGTCAGCTTCAACGCGGCGAACGAAAAGACGTATTACGTCGTTCATCGCGGCGCGAAAGCCGGCGACTTCGAACGCACGCTCGACGTGTTGCGCGCGTTCAAGCAGACGGCCGCACGCGAAGGCGGCGAGGGCAGTTTCGTTTCCATGAACTTCGTCGTGCATCAGGCCAACTACACCGAAATCGAGGCGATGGCCGAACTGGCGCGAAGCGTCGGCGCCGCGCAGATTCAATATCGTCTGATTCAGCCGCGGGCGGTTCATCGCGAGCTGATGTTGAAGGCCGATGAGTTGGAAATCGCGCGTCAGGCAGTACGCAGCGTCGAGCAAAGCGCTTCGGGTCAATCCGCGTTCACCGTGCAGGTCGCGGAATCGTTGCGTGGCGCGGAAGAGGGCGTCCGTTCGTGTTTGGGTTTGCGCGAAGGCGTCACCCCGGAGGCGTTTCACGACGACCGCACACGTGCGCCGTGCATCGAAGGCTATGTCGCGTCATACATCGACGCCGACGGAACCGTATTCGCGTGCTGCTTGCGCTCGTCGAGCATCGGCAATCACTTCATGGGCGACGCCACGCAAACGCCGTTCGGCGAAATCTGGCGCGGCGAGGCGTACCAGGCGTTTCGCCGCGAAGCGTTTCTCATCGACCCGCGCGAAGCATCGTTGGACGAAAACTCGTGCGCCTATTGTCCGAAGGCGAAACACTTCTTGTATTTGATCGACGAATTCGCCCCGGGCAACTATCTCGACCTGGCGCGCCGCAAGGCCGATCAGCTTGCGCGCGAGCTGGCCGAATTGAGCGCGCGGGTTTCGTTGTACGCGAGTCTCGCGCCCGCGGCGATGCGGCCCGCGTTTGTCGCGCACGACCTGTCGCCGGAAAGCCGGGCCGGGGCCACGTTCGTCGCCATGGTCACGGTGCGTAACGACAGCGCGCACGTGTGGCCGGGGTCCGACCTGGCCGGCGAGCAGGCGGTCGGCCTCGGCTATCATCTATTGGATCGTCGTGGTCGCATGATTCAGTTCGACCACAATCCGCGGGTCTATCTGCCGCGCGATCTGGCGCCCGGCGAGACGGTCGCGCTGCCGCTGCAAGTCACCGCGCCGGCGAAGCCCGGTGTTTATCAACTTGAGCTCGCGCTCGTGCAGGAACACGTGGCCTGGTTCGAGCAACACGGCGGCGCCACGCTGCGGGTGAATTGGAAGGTCGCGCCGTGAGCCAGACCGCGCCGGAAAAGCTCGCCGAGATTCAATATCGGCGGAGCATCGATTGGACTTCCGCCGCCAATTTGGACCACGCCAAAAAGATGCTCGACGAACGCCGATCATTTCTCGCCGCGTCCGTCATGAACGGCAGCCTGGCCGGGCCGGTTCTGGAAATCGGCGCCGAGCACGCGATCAACGGCATGATCCTCGAAACCGAGATGGGGCTGACCACCGCGGGCCTCGATCTGTCGCCGCACGCCTTGGAAGATGCGGGCAAGTTGTCGGCCCAACTTGGGCTGCGCGTTCCTTCGTTGCGGATCGCCGGCGACGCGGAACGTCTGCCGTTTGTCGCCGAGTCGTTTCGCGCCGTGCTGCTGTGGGGCGCGCTGCACCATTTTTCCGACCGAGCGCTGCTGCTCGAAGAAATTCGGCGCGTGCTGGCCCCCGGCGGCTGGCTGGTGCTCGCCGAAGAGCCGATGCGTCGCCGCCTGATGCTGCCGCTTGGCCGCACGGTCAGCGCCGATCGATTAACGGGCTGGCGTCGAACGCTGATGAGGCTCCACGTGCTGCCGTGGTTCGCTCGCGTCGGCGGCCTCGATGAAACAAACGCGGGAATCAGCGAACAAGATTTCACCGCCGCCCAATGGCGACAGATGTTCTCGCCGTTTGACGACGCGCATTGGTATTATCAGCCTCGACTGACCGGCGGGGCGCAGTCCGCCGGGCCGTTGGCGCGCGCGCTCTGGCAGGCTCTTCTCCGGCCGGAAGAAGTCGACGCCAGCCTGACGCGCTGGTTCGGCGGTTCCGTCTTCGGCTGGGCGCGGAAGTCGGCGCCGCTCGTCGAGCTGCCGGGCGGACGCTATCTGGTGCGCAAAGACCCCGCGCACGATTCCATCACCTTGCGCGGGTTTGCCGGCGCGTTTCTTTGCCAGGGCGAAACGTTGCGCACGGAGACCGGCTCAGCGCGCTTGCCGGACTCGACGAAGGGGCGCTCGCTGCTCATGCTGCAGATCCCGCGGCGGCCGTCGCGCATCGACCTGTGGAGCAGCGACCATACGGCTGGTTACGTCGTCCATCGCTTTTCGAATCCGCCGCGCGACGACCCGCAAACTTCGCTCGCGTGCCCGGATTGCGTCGACTACACCGACTGGTGCATCCATCGGCTGTGTCGCGAGGAATGCGTGGCGGCGTGTCCGCACGACGCCCTGGCGCCGGTCGATCCGCTGCGGCCGGTGCGCAACACGTGCGATGGTTGCGGCCGTTGCCTGGCCGCGTGCCCGTACGGCGGACTCGATCGGCCTCAACTGCGGGTCGGTCGTTGCCCGCGGTGTCATAAGGTGTTTGCATTGGCCGCAGATGTGCTAGAATTGCGACCGCGAAATTTACGAAATCAACCCAGCGAACTCCACCAGGAGCAGGGGAAAGAAAATGGCTGAGAACGAAAAGAAAGACGTACCACCGGAAGCGCCGCCCGCGCCCGAGATGAAACTGCCCGAAAAGCGCCCAGGCATTTTCAAGGAATTTCTCATCTTCCTGAAGGAAGAGAAGCTGTGGTGGATCACGCCGATTGTGGTCGTGCTGTTGCTGCTCAGCTTGTTTATCTTCCTGACGGAAGGCAGCGCGGTTCTGCCGTTTATTTACGCCGTCTTTTAGCGCAAGACACGGGCGAGACTTCGACGCTCGGCGCCGCGCATCGCCCTTGACGGCTCCCGTCTCTTTTGTCCACTCTGTCGTACGAAAATCATTCTTGTAGGTCAGATGGATTTTACCGGCGAACGTTTGATTCCCGACGACCCGGCGCATCGCGATCTATATTGGGAGCATTGGGCGCGTTACGACCTGGCCGCGACGCTGGCCCGTGATCGGCGCGTGCTCGATCTTGGATGCGGCTGCGGTTACGGCAGCGACTTGCTGGCCGCCGCCGGCGCGCGCGAAGTCGTCGGCGTGGACAATTCGGCGGAAGCGATCGGCTACGCGAAAGCACATTACCATCGGGACCATCTTTCCTTTCAAGTCGCCGACGCTCGCCAAACCGGGCTGCCGCCTGCATCGTTTGATCTAGTCGTCTGCTTTGAATTGATCGAGCACCTCGTCGAACAAGACGCGTTGCTGGACGAGGCGGCGAAGCTGTTGGCGCCGGACGGTCTGCTGCTCGTCTCCACGCCCGACGCCAAGCGGCGCGTCGCCGCGCCCAATCCGTTTCACCGGCGTGAACTGACGCGCGATGAATTCGAGCGAATGCTGAACGCGCGTTTTCCGCACGTCCGATTGCTGGGCCAGCGACGGATCAGCGGCGTGGCTTTCGAGGGCGGCGAACCGGCGGCGGCGCCACATCCGCAACAAGCCGACTACTTCGTCGCAATTTGCGGAGAGCATATTCCCGACTTGGCGCGCATCGTCGAAATTCCCTACTGGCAAAACCTCGACGAATTACGCGCGCAGCTTGACCGACGCGATGGCGACGTGGCGGGTCGCGACGCGCGCATCGCCGATCTGCAACGCGAAGTAAAAGAAAAAACCGACTGGGCCACTGCACTCGACAAACGCGGGCGCGAACTCGAACAGCAGGTGCAAGATCGCGATGTGCGGCTCGTGATTCTCGAACGCGAACGCGATGCCGCGCGGGCGTCGTGGGGTTACCGCTGGCATCAGCGACTGGCGCCGTGGGCGCGCCGGCTGCGGCGAATATTGGTCGGGTTGGTCCGTGCGGTCGGTTTTCTTCTACTCTTGGCGGCGCAACTGATTCTGGCGCTTCCAAAAACGCCGCGGTTCGCGATGCGTCTTTGGCAGGCGATCAACACCCTGTTCATTGCCGGCCGGTTGCGCGGCCTGCTCGTGGCAAATCTTCCGGAAGGACGATCGCCCGAAGAACGCCCCACGCCGCACGAGGGATCGCCGCCGGGCGTGAGCGTCGTCATTCCGAGTTACCAAGGTCTGGCGCTGCTCGAAAAATATTTTTCGTCGGTCGTGGCCGAAACCAAACGATGCTCGTTTGCGACCGAGATCATCGTCGTGGACGACGGCGGTGCGGACGAAACGCCAACGTGGCTGGCGCGGAACTATCCGCCCGTGCGCGTGCTGCGGCTGGAGCAGAACTCCGGTTTCGGCGCCGCGGCCAACGCGGGGGTCAAGGCGGCCAGTCACCCGTTGGTGTTCCTGTGCAACAACGACATGGAACTCAAGCCCGGCGCGATCGAACACGCGGCGACGACGCTGTGGCGCACCGGCGCGTTTGCCGTCGCGTCGGCGATTGAGATGACGGACGAAACGAACG
>PMZC01000347.1 GCA_003170555.1 Deltaproteobacteria bacterium | reverse complement strand
GACATGGTCGACCGCATGGTCAACCCCGAGCGCTGGGGCGAAGCATTGAAAGCGAAAGAGGAATAGATGCCGGTCGAGCGCACGTCGGTCAGGATAGGCGAGGGTGACGATCCGGCCCTGTTGCGAAGTCAGGGCTGCTTCCTTTCCCGCTGGTCATCACCATGGCGCATCGGCGAATTGTCCCTGACGGCGCGGCGCCTGGCCTTTGCGCAGTCGGGCCGACTCCGCTTTGAACTGCCGCTCGCGAGGATCAGCGCCCTGGCGGTGCGGCGGCGCAAGTTCATTCTGCTGCGCAAAGAAATCATCGCGTTGACCTACACCCTCGAAAACAAAGATGGCGACAAACAGGTCGGGTTCATCGTCCCCGAATTGGGCCGCTGGCTCGAAAAGCTCGTGTCACTCACCGGCGCCGGCGAGGGGCCGCGGCGGCTGCGCGACGAGCGCGAGCGCAACGCGGAGTCGGCGAAGGCTTCGGCCCGGTGGATCTCGCCCCCGGTTCGCGCCGAGGAGCCGGTGCGCGTCGGGGAGGACCAGGTGCGGCGACTGGCGGCGGCCGTGAACCCGGCGGCGGCCTGTGTCTTATGGCGCATCTGGCAAACCCAACACGCCGACCTCGAGGAGTTGGCCAATCTGATTGACGCGCCGACGCACATGGATGTGCTCACGCTGCTTCGCGAGGGGATCAACGAACCGGCCCGGCGATTGCTCGGCGGCCCGGTGCTGGTGTTCAAGGAGCGCGCGCTCGACCGCCGCAGCGGGCGCGCCGTCTGCTTCCATTGGTGGCTGGAGCGCGACGAAGAGACGAACGATTCGGCGCCGGCCGCCGCCGATGATGAGCCGTCGCCGGTCGAAATACACGACGAGGGCGAGGCGCTGCTGGTCTTGATCGCCGCGCCCGACGCGAAGTTGGAAACGTTGAAAACCGAGGTCCGCGGCCGACGGCTGCGGCTGGCGGTGGAGACGGCCGGCGGCCCGTTCGAACTCGCGGCGCCGTTGCCGTGCCGGGTCGCGGGCGCGCCGATCAAGGTAGCGTTCTCTAATGCGGTTCTGAGCTTGTGGTTGGCGAAAGAAACCGGGAGGTGAGGTCATGACTGAAGCGGAAAATAGAGCAGCGGAAGCGCGGACGGCCAGGTATGTCTACTGTGTTGTCCCCGGCGATTCCGACGATTGGCGACTGCGGGGCCTCGATGGCTTTCCGGTGCGCGCCATCCGCGCGGCTGGGCTGACCGCGCTGGTGCACGATTGCCCGGCGGCGCCATATCAAAGCGATGACGAAGCCGTCAAAGTGTGGGTGCTGGCCCACAGCGACGTGGTGGACGCCGCTTGGGAGCGCGCGGGCGCCGTCTTGCCGATGAGCTTCGACACCATTATTCGTGCGAATGAAGAGCTGGACGCGGACGAGCAGGTGCGGCGCTGGCTGTCGTCGGAGGAGGCGGGCTTCCGGGCGACGCTGGACCATTTGCGCGGCAAGGTGGAGCTCGGCGTGCAATTACTTTGGGATCCGCGGGTCGTCGGCGAGGCCGTGGCGCGGGACAACGAAGAGGTTGGTCAGTTGCGGGACCAAGTCGCCGGCAAGCCGAAGGGCCTGAGCTATTTCTATCAGCAAAAGATCGAACGCGCTTTGCGGCAAGCGCTCGAGGCGAGGGCCGAACTGGACTACCGCGCGTGTTTTCGCCGGATCACCGCGATCTTTCCCGAAGTCCGCGTGAACAAGCTGAAGAAATCGCCGGACCGCCAGATGATTCTGAATCTCTCGGTGCTGGTCCCGCGGGAACGGGTGTCCGAACTGGGCGCGGTGCTCGGGGAATTCCAGGCGGAGGGCGTCGAAGTGCGCTTTACCGGCCCGTGGCCGCCCTATAGTTTCATTCGCCCGGCCCCGCCTTCGCCGACGTCAGAGCCGGCGTCGGATAAAGATTGACCGCTGCGCGGAACATCGCCGCCACGGAGCAAACGTCGTGAAGTTGTTTTTGCGGAATCGTCAGTCCACGGGCGGCGGTTTTGGCGGCCTCTCCTTTTTGATGCCCAGCTTGTTCATCCGATAGCGAAGCGTTTCCACGGGAATTTTTAATTCTCTTGCCGCGCTGCTCCGATTGAAACCGTTATTGCCCAACGCCTCCAGAATCAGCAGTCTTTCGTATTCCTCGATCTTGTGGACGATGCCTTTCGACTCTCTCGTCGCTGATGAGTCCACCAATACTTCCAACGGAAGATCGGAGATTTCCAGGGTCTTCTTCGTTAATGAAGCATAAATAATCATACGTTCGATCAAGTGCGACAACTCACGGATATTTCCGGTCCAGGGCCGTCTTCGCCAGATCTGATGGAGGTCTTCCGAAAGGTCTTCGATCTGCTTGCCGTATTTTTTGGCGTAGAGACCGAGGAAGTAATTGCTCAGCGGGCGGATATCATCCGGCCTTTCGCGAAGCGGCGGTACGCAAACCGGCATGACCATCAGGCGGTAGTACAGATCTTTGCGGAAGACTAGATCGCCCATCAAGTCGCCCAGCGGCCGCGATGTCGCGGCGATAATGCGGGCGTTGGACCGGACGTTTTTGTTCGATCCAACGCGTTCAATCTCGCCGTTTTCAATGACGCGCAGTAGTTTGATTTGGTGCTCGACGGGCAAATCGCCGATCTCATCCAGAAAAATGGTTCCGTCGGCGGCGGCTTCGAATTTTCCTTCTTGACTGAGGACGGCGCCGGTAAAGGCGCCGCGTTCGTGACCGAAGAGCGCGGACTCGACGAGGTCTTTGGGAATGGCCGGCAAATTGACGACGACAAACGGCTTTTCCGCGCGCGCGCTGTTGCGGTGAATATGTCGCGCGGCCAGGTCCTTGCCGGTTCCGGTTTCCCCGATCAACAGGCAAATCGCTTCGCAAGAAGCGGCGAAACTCAACTCTCTGAGAAGTTGCTGCGAAGACCTCGATTGGCCAATCAGCATGTCGTCAACTACGATGCCGTCGGAAATTTGCTCCAAAACTTTCGCTCCATCGGCGCCAGCTTCGTGGCGAACGACCCGCGCCATTTCTTTTTCCTGTTCGGTGTGTTCGATCATCCCTAGAACCACCTTTTATCGGAGGCCTTTATTTCCAAAGAGGCTTTGACAACAGACATCTTGTGTCTCGGCCGACGAACCTGCTAATCGTCTCCGAACTGTTATGGGTTCTTCAATGAGCAACGCCTCGGACGAGAATCCATCGAAATGCGTCTACTTTCCCGTTAGTCAATCATCTTCGAGCTGGTTGCAAAACAATAGTCGGTAAATTACTTGATATTGTATCGGAATTATCGGAAGTACGTTGTCGGCAAAATACCCGACAACAATTCCGTTCGTGGCGAGTTCTTTCATCGGACTAGTTCGCGTCAGATCGCAATCTAGTCAACCACTCCATGTTGAATCGCGTAACGCGCCAACGCCACATTGGTGGACAACCCGGTCTTCTGCGCGATGCGCGCGCGATAAGTCGCGATCGTCTTCTCGCTCAGGGCGAGTTCGGCCGCGATCTCTTTGATGGTTTTCCCGAGCGCGATCATGCGCAGAACTTGCAGCTCGCGAGACGATAGAAGCTCATGTGGCGCAAGCGCCGTATCGCCGACCAAATCGTCCACCAGCCGTTCCGCCAGCGCCGCGGTGACATACCTCCCGCCGGCCAGAATTTTTGTCACCGCAGTGATCAGTTCGTCCGGTGCCTGGCTTTTGGCGAGATAGCCGGCCGCCCCCAGTTTGAAAGAGCGCACCGCGAACTCCTCCTCCGGATACGCGCTCACGACCAGCACCCGCGTTCCCGGGTGCAGGCGGCGGGCCTCTTGCAGCAGTTCCAGTCCATCGCGTCCCGGGAGGTTGATGTCCAGCAGCATCAGGTCCCACTCCTGCCGCGCAAGCTCCTGCAGCGCGGTCCGCGAATCGTCCACCTCGCCGAAAACCGCCTCCGGATATTCGTCCGCGAGAATCTCCTTCAAACCGCGGCGCACGATCGCGTGGTCATCGACAATGAGTACATGAATCATTCTTTCTCCTTCGGCGCGTCCAGCGGAATACGGGCCTCGACGACAGTGCCTCCCTCGTCGCGGCGCCGGATACGAACCCGGCCGCCGAATTGGGTGGCGCGTTCTTCCATTCCGACCAGGCCCAGCGAATGCGGGCTCGCGAGGTCAGCGTCTTGGATGCCCCGACCGTTGTCTTGCACGCGCAGCATCACGTCGGTCCCTTCCACCCGAAGATCCGCGGTCACCCGTGTGGCCTGCGCATGCCGGGCAACATTGGTCAGGCATTCCTGGAAAATGCGGAACAAGGCGGTGACCTTGTCGGGCGAAAGTTCCGGCGATTCCGCCGGTACGACAACCTCGCAGGCGATGCCGGTGTTCTCTTGGAAACGCCGGGCCTCGTATTGCAGCGCCGGACCGAGCCCCAGTTTGTCCAACACACCCGGGCGCAGCTCCGCGGCGAGTTTCTGCACGGCGGTGGTCGTGGCTTCCACGAGCTCGGAAGCGCCCGCTACTCGCCGACACAATTTATCCACCTCGGCCGTCGGCTTCAACTCTTCGAGCGTCCGCTCGATCCAGCGCAAATCCATTTTGAGTCCGGTCAGGTTCTGGCCCAGCACGTCGTGGACTTCACGAGCCATCCGCGTCCGCTCGCTCTCCCGAATCTTTTCCAGATGCCCGACCAACGCCTGCATTAACTCGCCGTATTGCCGTAAGTGTTCTTCCGCCTGCTTGCGTTCGGTGATGTCCTCATAGACCGCGGCGATCTCACCCGAAGGCAACTTGTACACCGTATTCACCACCCACTGCTGAATCCGCTGATCACGATAGAGGACCGACGGAAGATGATCCGGTATTCCGGTCCGCCAGACGCGCTGGAAAACGTCGAACAGACCGGTGTCTTTCACGCCGGGGAACACCTCCAGAACACTTCGCCCTGTGATCTCCTTCCGTTTCACCGCGCTCAATCGTTCGCCGGCCGGGTTGATGTCGACGAAAACGAAATCGTTGCCTTCGTCCCGGGCTCGGTATATGGCGACTCCATTGCTGATCCTATTTGCCAACTCATGATACCTAAGTGAGATTTCCTGTTTCTCGCGCTCGGCCTGCTTGCGCTTGGTGATGTCACGTGCGTAGAGGTTGGCATAGCCGGACACCATGATCGGCGCCACGGAAATGTAAAAAACACGCTCTCCAAACTCGAACTCGAAGTGCTCAACTAACCCGTCGGCCAGTGAGCGGGAAGCGGCCTCCTGCAGAATGGAGGGCGCCGCGTGGCCTATTTGCAAATGCAAATCCGTTAATTGGTTCAAACCGGCTTCGTTGACGTATAGCAGCGTGCCGTCTCCGTCGATACGCATGATCGGATCGGGATGTTCGGATGGGAACTTCGCCAAACTCAGGATTTCTTCCTCCGCCTGCTTGCGCTCGGTGATGTCCATGAGGTTGCCGATAACTTTGACAATCCTCCCGTGCTCCCGCACGGCTTGCGCCATCGTGCGAATCCATAATCGGCGGCCCGTCAGTGTGGTGAAAGGAAGCTCCCGATCGAATGCCTCCCCTTGCTCCGCGCATCTTCGAAAATCCGCGAGAAGCAGGGGACGGTCCTGCGGATCATAGCACTCCAGGCTCCGCTCAATATGCTTGGGGGAGCCGGGCGTAATCCAATCCGACGGGAACTCGTGGAGGTAGTACAACTCCTTGGTCCAAAACATGGTCTTCTTCTCGACGTCCCATTCCCAACCGCCGATTTTGGTGAGTTCCTGGACGGAATTGAGCAGCGCTTCGTTTTTCCGCAGCACCTCGATGATGATCTTTTCCACGGTAATATCTTCGACGGCGCCTTCGTAATACATCGTCTTTCCGGTTGAGTCCCTGACCAAACGGGAGTTCTCCCTCATGAACACGGTCGTCCCATCCGACCGGCGCCAGGAAAATTCGAAGCCGACAATCGTCCCCTCCCGCTCTATTTTTTCCTTGAATTCCTTTCGGGAATACACCGAGGCTAAGAACCTGTCGTCTTCCAGGTTCAACCCGGAAACTTCCTCAAACGATTGATACCCCAAAAGGCGGATGAAGGCGGAGTTGGCCATCAGGATGCGGCCATCCAGCGTAGTGCGATACAAACCTAAAATCGAATTCTCGACAATACCCTTAAAGTTCTCCTCGCTCTCCCGCAGCAATTCCTCCGCCCGTTTGCGCTCGCTGATGTCCATAGCAGAATAGGTCAACCCGACGACCTCGCCGCGTTCGTTCCGTAGCGGCTCCGCGGTTGCGTCGTACGCCCACGCCACACCCCGGGTCTGGCCATTGACTTCACGCCGCGCGCCGATACCACTTCGCAGGACCTCTTGTTGAAAGTCGATGACTTCCGCCGCGTCCTTGGCCGGGATCAACTCATCGGCGCGTCGGCCGATCATCGTGTCCGGTGAAAAACCGTGACGCGCGTTGTAGACCCAGGTGTACCGCAGATCGTGGTCGAGCGTCGTCACAGTGATCGGGGAGTTCTTTAAGGCCACGTGAAACCGCTCCTCGCTTTCCCGTAGCGCTTCCTCGGCTCGTCTGCGTTCGGTGATGTCCTCGGCGATTCCCTCGTAGTACAGGATCTGCCCGTTCTCTCCTCGCACGACTTTCGCACTTTCTCGCACAGTGATGAAGGAACCGTCGCGCCGGGCCCATTCCGACTCCAACCCGCTTACGTCCCCGCCCTTTTCAATCCGATCCTTGAAATCATTTCGGGAATAATGAGGCGAATAGCCCTCGTTTTCCAGATTTCGCGAAACCAATTCCTCAAACGAGGAATATCCGAGCATGTGCACCAACGCTGGATTGGCCAGCAAAATACGGCCATCCGGAGTCGTGCGATAAATACCCAGCGGCGCGTCTTCAAAAAGATTGCGGTATCGTTCCTCGCTTTCGGCCAGGGCCTGTTCGGTCCGTTTGCGCTCGCTGAAGTCGCGAATGACGCAGACGGTGGCGTAGGGCGCGCCATCCGGCCGCCGCAAGTAGCGAGCGATGCTCTCGCAAAACATAATCGAGCCGTCCTTGCGGCGAATCTCCAATTCCGTGCGCGTCGGGTGCGAAGGGGAATCGCCCGCCATCGCGAATTCCGCGCGGTTGACCTCGATCGCCTTTTGCAGCGATTCCGGGGTGAGCAAGTTTTTCATTCCCAGGGCGGTCGCCTCGTCGAGGGTGTAGCCGGTCAACGGTTCAGCGGAGGGGCTGACGTACAACAGGTTCAGCTCGAGATCCAGTTCGACGACGAGATCCGCCGCGTTTTCCAGCATGACCCGGAGGTGTTGTTCGTTTTCACGGAGCGCGGCCTCGACGCGTTTTCTTTCGGTCAAATCGGAGGACGTTCCGGTTACGCGCACCGGCTTACCGGATGGATCCCGCGAGATATGTCCGCGCGTGAGGATCGGTACCCAGTGTCCGTCTTTGTGCCGCCGGCGAGATTCAACTTCGAAATTGTCAACTTTGTTTCGAAATGCCTGGGCGTATACTTGATAGGTTAGATTCCTGTCGTCCGGATGAGTCAAATTATCCCAAAGCGCCCTCTCGGAGGGAAGCTCATTCGGCTGATAGCCGATCATTTCCCACCAACGCGGAGAGAAGAAGATTGTTTTCTCCGCCAGGTCCCAATCCCACCAGCCGTCGTTGGCTCCTTTCATGGCCAGGGTAAATCGTTCTTCGTTTTTTCTAAGCTTTCCTTCGGCCCGCACACGCTCGGTAATATCCACCGCGACGGCGCGACAGCTTTTCCCGTCTTCGCCGACCGTCGCCTCGAGGCGAACCCAAGTCGTCTCATCTCCCGACCGGCGAAGTTCCACGTCGCAAGATGCCTTGTTCCCGTCGCCGAAAACCCGGTCGAAAAAGGCGTCGATCACGGGTTGAGAATCGGCGGCGACAAAATCTCTCAAACGCCGTTTCGGCAGCGCGTCGCGCGCGACGCCCAGCAGCAGCGCCCCGGTCAGGTTCGCCTGACGGATCGTTCCGTCGCGGCCGAAATCGAAAAAACCGATCGGCGCGGAGTCATACCACTTGGCCTTTTCATCGCGTACCGCCTCCAGTTCCTGTTGGGCGGCGCGAAGTTCCTTGGTCCGCTGCTCCAACTCGATCTGACGGACCTGCAGCTCGTGGAGCAGGCGCTGCGCTTCTTCCGGAGACAGAGTGTGCGGATTTTCGGGAAAAGAATCGACCGTTTCACGCGCACTTTTCTCGGCGCGCTTGCGTGGAAAGCTCGATACTTCAAAGCCGATCTTTTTTTTCGCCGCCGCTTTCTTTTCCCTCCATAGGCGCCCGGACGCGCTGGGTCCATTCGATATAGAATGTACGTCTTCAGAACATCGTGAACACCTTGCGTCTGCGTTCATGGCCGAAAAGGCCGGGCTCAACGAGATCCCCGCCGATTCCGGTGTCCCGAATCCGAAAAGGAGTCGCTTCGCAAGGAGCAGCAAACCTCAACTCCCCGAGAAGTCGTTGCAAGAATGTCATTTGGCTAATTAACC
>PMZC01000392.1 GCA_003170555.1 Deltaproteobacteria bacterium | reverse complement strand
TGATCGTCGGCGCGTTGCTGGCGCCGTGGGCGCTGCGCCGTCCGGGGCGGCGCGTGTGGCTTGCGGCTTTCTATCCGACGCTGCTCTATTTCATTCGCTCGCCGCAGTCGTCGTCGCAGTACATGTACACCATGCTCATCGTACCGTTGTGGGCCGTGACGGCTGTGGCGGCTTCGAACGCCCGGCGGCCGTGGCGCGAGGCGCTGGTGCTGGCGATCGGCCTGGTCGCGCTGCTGAGCAAGCCGGGCGGCTATCACGTCACGGCGCCCAAAGACAATCTGGGTCGCGTGCCCCGCGCGCTCACCGCGCTCGGCGAACGGCTGGCCGGCGAAATCGACCGCGCGCCGCGCGACGGCGATCTGTTTTTCGTGAACCGTTGTGCGCTGGACACGGCCGCCTGGGACTTCTTTCTGCTGCTGCCGCTGGGCGATTCACCGCACGTGAGGTTCATCTACTTTTACGACGCGCGCGATTACGCCGATGACGAAGCGTTCGACCGGCGGATCAGGCTGCGAAGCGAACGGATTACGTACCTGTTGTCGTGCGGCGGCGGCGGCGCGACCAGCGAGTTCACTGACGCGGNNGCGCGAAGCGCGCGCCAAGATGAACCGCCACCCGGGCGAAGCGCCGTGGCCCGACCAATGGCCGCGTTTCGCCGACGTGAAGCCGGAGACGCTGGTGACGCGCATCGGCCGCGACAAACAGACCTGGCGTTTCTGGCAGGCGAGTTCGGAATGACGGGCGGAGTAGGGGCAACTCTTGTGGTTGCCCTCTTGTGGGGCGGACACGAGGCCCGCCCCTACCACGGCTACGTTCTTCTCACGGTCCGACGTTCAGCGGCCCCACGTCGGTGATCAAGTCGTTCAACCAGCCGGTGAAGGTCATGTCGCCGACGGCGGTCGAGTAGAACGACACCCAATCCGCCGTGGTGTCTTCGTAGGTCAGAATGCCGTGCGTCTCGCCGTTGATGTAGAACGTCCACCATTTGCCGGTCGGCTCCAGGAAGTTTTTCCGCTCGTCGAGCAACGCCGCGCGGTAAACGTCGGCGGGCACCTTGCCGGTCCCTGTGCAATGGTTCTGGCCCATACCCCAATAGTCGCGAATGGTCGCGTCCGCCAGCGACGAGAACAGCCCGAAGCGGCCGAGCGGATAGTGGTGCGCCAGATAGGGCAGCAGATTCGAGATACCGTCGCCGTTGAGTTGCGAGCAATCACGGCAGCCGCTGGGAATCGAGTCGGTCACGTTCCACAACAGGCGCAGCAGGAACTGGTAACACGGCGGCAGCGCCGCGTTGCTGTCGACGAACGGCCCGGAATCGTCGAGCAGAATGACGGGCGTGTCGCGGAAGTTGTCGGCCAGCGGGGCATAGGCGACCAGCGTGCCGAAACCGCCGGCGCTGGTGCCCGACAGCAGCACCTGCGACGCGCCGCTGAAATGCCGCTCGATGTACATCATGATCTTCTGCACGTTCTGGAACCCGACGAACTGCTGCTTACCCGGGACGCCCGGCGCGGCGCCGTCGGGCTGATTGCCGGCGAAGATGTCGCCCGTGCAATACGGCACGAAGACCATGTTCCAATCGCGCACCGGGTTCCGCGAGTCCTTCGTGTTGAAGATGCCGCTCACCAGATCGGTGTGGAGGATCGCCGCCAGGTCGGTTTCGCCGAAGTGCGACGGGTTGTCGGCGCAGCTATCCGGGTCGTAACACGCGCCGCCGCCCTGCAGGTAGACCATCAACTTGTCGGACTGCGGATTCATCCGGATCGCGATGCCGCTCTTGCTGCCGTCGCGGCAGGTGAAGCCTTCGATCGGAATCCACATCCACGTCGCTTCGCCCGATGGGCCCGCGTCGTCATCGGTCGCCGCGTCATCGTCCGCGGCCTGGCCGGTGTCGTCATCGGCCGCGGTCGCGTCGTCGTCGTCCCCGCTCGAACACGCCAGCGCCAAGGCGAGCGCCAGACACACGAGTATCAGCACGCCTAACCAACGGTTCATGATCGCCTCCCCGTTTTTCTTTTTTGAAGATTGCTCCGACCAGCAGCGTATGACGAGCGGCGAGCGGCAGTCAAGCAAGATTTGGATCGGCGGTTTGGATAACCGCCGCTTCAATCAACCGCGAAGTTACGTTCTCTGCAGCGTGCGAACGAGCTTGTTCGTGTCGTAGTGTTGCGCCTTGAGCCGGTCGATGATGGCGCGATAGACGGCTTCGTCCATTGTCGGCGTGCGGTTGAGAATCCACAGGTAATCGCGGCCCGGATGCCCGACCACGGCGTATTCGTAGTCGGCGCCCAGGTCGATGATCCAGTAGTCGGCCCAGAACGGGCGGAAGAAGCTCACTTTCAGCTTCGCGTTGGTCGCCGGGTCGGCTGCCTTGGCGATGCCCTTGGCCGATTTTTCCGGGCCGTCCAGCGAACCGAGGAAGCAGCGGTTCAGGACATCGATTCGCCCGTCGGATCGCAGGGTGTATTGGGCGGTCGTGCCGGTGCAGCCGGCCTCGAAGCGCTGCGGAAACGCCGCGATCTCGTACCACGTACCGACGTAGCGTGTGAGATCGACCTTGTTCACCGTTTGCAGCGGCGGCAAGCCTAGTCTTCTGGTGGTGGTCGAGCAGCCAAAGGCAGACGCAATAACGAAGGCGATAAGCAATCCGTACATCACCAGCCTCATTTCTTTTTCAGGAACAACAATTCGTTTTCTCATTCTCATAGCGCTTTCCTTTTTCTACGTCGAGTTCGTCGGCCGCGCCCGTTCGGGATCGAGTTGCTCCAACTGCTTTTGAATAGCGTCTTTCAGGTTTTCGTCGGGATAGGGCAGGCCGACCTGGTTCACGTCCAGCGGGGGCAGGCGCAGCAGCGCGAGCGGAATGTTGGGGTGTGGATCGACGTCCGGCGGCGGCCAGCCGCGGTCCCGGGCGACGCCGGCGAAGCCCAGGCACCAGCGAGAAAACACCGCTTCGAGCATGACGCCGTCGGCGGTATCCCAGAAGCGTTCGCCGGCCGCTCCCGCCGCCGCCAGCAAATCGGTGAAGTTCGCGCCGGGCCCGGCCAAGGCGTCGATCGCCAACGCGCGCATGGCCTCGAACCACGGCTCGCCCTTCTTGCCCAATTTCTTCAACGGCTTCATGGCGCCGAGTCGATCGACCGCGGCCGAGATCGTCTGCGGCCGGCCGTCGGCGTGAGCGATCATCGCATTGGCGAGCGACCAATACTGCGGCATAAAGCACAGCTTCGGCGAGCCGTCAGACTTCCCTTCGCGCCCCTGCGCCCAAAAGTCCGCCCAAAAATTCGCGGCGCGCGGGTCGCGGCAGATGCCGGCCTCGGCCAACGAGTCGAGCGTGGCCATCGATTCGGTCCAGGAAGGCAAACTCCGCGCGGCCTCGAGTCGGGCATTCAGCGCGGCGGCGAGCAGACGCTGGGTCATGGCGGCGGGAAAATCGAGATCCAGCGCGGCAAAGGCCAGGTGCGCATAATTCCCGGCCAGGGTGGTGCGCCGATTGAACACCAATTGCGCGTCGTCCGGCCGCGCGATTTCCCAGGCCTCGCGGTCGTAGCAATGACGCACGAGAAACCAGGGATAAATCTCCCGGCGCATTCTTTCGTTGACCAACCTCATGGGCGCCTCGCGATCATTTGTCTTCGCGGCCGGCCTGGAGCACTTCGAATTTTGTGTAGTCTTTGACGGCCAGACGAAGGTAGTCGAGGTCGATGAAGATATTTCCACATTCACAGCCGACATTGTCGCGGGGCGTCGACGGAATGACCCCGCCGCACGCCGCGCAGCGATAGAAATATTCCTTGCCTTTCGGCGCCTGACTTGTATCCGAGATTTTCGCATCTAGTTTTTTCATCTTCCGTGCAATCGCGGGAATGCCGCGCCTGGCCTCTTTGCCCATCGCGTTGTTCCTTTTTCGGTCTGAATCGCTATCTCGTCAACATATCACGTTAGTCGGAGACGACAACAACGAGAGACAAATTGAACCCGCCCCCGAATCGTCCCGCGGCCCTTGCATCGTTTCGGCCCATCGGGTACGTTAGCGCGCGAGAAAGCGACGGAAGGAATAACCGATGCGACGTGCGCTTTGGCCGTTGTTGGTGTTGCTGGCGTTGGCTGGCGTGGTCGGCTGTTCGAGTTGCAGCCGCAAGCCCGCCGCGGCGCAACACGTCTCGGCGCTCAAGGGCGGTTTCGCCAGCGTGGACGCGCTGGTCGCCGGGTATCAGCAGGCTCTCGAACAAAAAGACGCCGAGCTGCTGAAGAAGCTGCTGCTGGCCCCCGAAGACCTGGGCAAGATTCGTCCAAACGCCGAGCACCAGCTCTGGCAATGGTACTTCATGACCGCGAAGCAGGCGTTTCTCGATCACAACAAGGATCTGCTCGGCCAGAAGCTGGAACTGGTCGGCTATCAACTCGGGCCGCTGTTCAGCAAACCGGAGAGTAAGATTCACATCTACCGCGGCACCATCGTGCGGTTCAAACTGCCGGGCGGCAAAATCGTCAACAGCGAAATCAATTTCCTGATGGAAGCCGCCGGGACCTGGAAGATCCTGGGCCTGAAGTATCTCAAAGAAGAAATGAAGCGGCGCGGGATCCTGGACGGCCTCGGCCTCGAAGGCACGCCCAAGTTCCACGGCGTCGATACGATTCACGACATGAACATCAGGGTGAGGAAAATGCCCCCCAGCGCGGCCCCGCCGCCCCCGCCTCCGGCGCCGGCGCCGGACGGGCAATAGTCGCCGTCGCACGGCCCACGGCGACAGGCGCAGCATCATGCCTCCCACCCACCATCCGATGCGCGCGACCCGCGAACTGGGGCGCAGTTTCGTCTACGCGTTCGAGGGCCTGCTCTATACGATGCACACGCAGCGCAACATGCGCTTCCACATCTTCATGGCGATTCTGGTCCTGGCCTTCAACGTCTCGTTTTCTGACTATATCCCGGTAGATGAACGGGCGCTGTTGTTGATCGTCATCTGTCTGGTGCCGGCGTTCGAGATCGTCAACACGTCCATCGAGTCGCAGGCGGATTATGTCGGGGCCGACCGGCACGAGTTGATCAAGCGCGCGAAAGACACCGCCGCGGCGGCCGTGCTGGTGATGGCGCTGACCGCGATGGCGGTGGGCGGCTACGTGCTGCTGCCGAACTTCATCAAGTTTTTCCGCGCGCCGACGCCGGGCCGCATCACCTCGGTCGGCCTGCGGCTGATCATGTCGGTGACGGTTGGCGGCTCGATTCTCGTTTTTTGGATTTTTCGCTCGGTGAAGCATCTGTTCTTCCCCACGCTGGTCATGGCCTCGCTCGCCGCCGGCGGCACGACCGCGGTGATGTGCATCATCGGCCGCGATCCGTCCACGGCCGTCGCGCTGCTCTTCCTCTGCGCGCTCGAACTCAATGCCTTCGCGCGCGCGGAATTCGAGGTGCGGATTCACAAGGAATGGGTGCGGCCCGATCTGCCGTTCGAGGTCGAGGGACTCAAACTGATCGCGCCCGGCCTGCTGCTCGGCTTTCTGGGCGGCGCGTGGGTCGTCTGGTGGGGACCGTTCGCCTGCTACCTCGCGCGCTGATTTCCCGGTAGGGGCAGGCCCCCGCGCCTGCCCTCATACGGGCAACCACGGGGGGTTGCC
>PMZC01000380.1:975-3849 GCA_003170555.1 Deltaproteobacteria bacterium | reverse complement strand
CCCGATGACGATACGATCGACGACGACACGTTCTGGATTCCGTCGTCCGTGGTGCCCATCGACGTCTACCCGGAAGTGCGCGGCTATCACATCGAGCGCGGCATCATTCACATCCACTCGGTGTATTCGCATGACGCATGCGACAACAACCCGATGCCGGGCGGCGTGCCGAACGCGCCTTGCCTCGAGCAATTGCGCACGGCGATGTGCACAACCAATCAGCAGTTCATCATGCTGACCGATCACGCGACCTATTTCGCCGACTACGACTTCCCGGCCGTGCTGCTTTACGACGACACGGCGGGCGACGAACTGGTCTACGACATCAACTCAAACCCGATCGCGAACATCATCAGTTGCGACGACGGTAACAAGACCATCCTCATGGCCGGCAGCGAGAATGACCTGATGCCGCTGCATCTGCTCAGCGAGCCGCCGGGCACGAACGACGAGCGCCACGCGTTGTTGGGGGCGAAGGACGAGGCGGCGGTCCTGGCTTTGCAGGCCCTCGGCGCCGAGGTCATCGTGAATCACTCCGAAGAATGGACCTACGAAGATCTCGCCGCGCTGACGGTCGACGGCATCGAGCTGTACAACCTGCACGCGAATCTCGGCACGGACACCGAGCACATCATCTTGACGATACTGAAGGTGTTGCCGTTCCTCTTTCCCTACAAAGACGCCGGCCACAGCGATCTCGTATTGCTCGCCTTCTTCCAGGAAAATACGACCGACCTGGGGTATTTCGACCAATTGCTCGCGCTGCGCCGCCAGGTCGGCGTGATGGCGACCGACGTGCACCGCAATGCGATCCCCTTCCCGCTTTATGACGGCGACCGCGGCGACAGCTATCGCCGGCTGATGCGCTGGTTCGCCAACTATATTCTGGTCAACGATCACGACGTGCCCAACATCGAAGACGCGCTGGCGAAGGGCCGCATGTACGGCGCGTTCCAGATTTTCGGCGAGCCGGTGGGATTCGATTTCTACGCCGAAACGAGCAAGGCCGATTTTGAAATGGGCGACGAGGTGGCGCTCGCGGCCGGGCCGGTGCTGCACGTGGCGATCCCCACGTTCTACAACATGGATCCGTCGCTGCCCGCGCCGGAATTCTCCGCGCAGATCATTCAGGCTGGAGCTTCCGGCGGAACGGTCGTGGCGGAAAGCAGCGGCGAGCCGATCACCNNTCTATCGCGCCGAAGTGCACGTGGTGCCGCATCACCTGCGTCGCTGGCTGGGCGGTCACCCGGATGATTACATCCACGACTACCCGCTGATTTACTCAAATCCGATTTACGTGACGCCATAAGGGCGGGACTCGGGGTTCGGGATTCGNNGGCGCGGCATGCCGCGCCCTTTTCGTTAGAATAAGGGACGGCGCGCGCCGCCTGTCGCGAGCAACTTCTTGTTTTCTGTTTGCGAAAGATTATGATTTAGATATGAGAAGCAAAAGTTTGAGAAATTCAAATCCTCATTTGGAAAGGTCGGCGACGTTTGACCGCGACTTGATGCGCTCGGTTTCCAGTTCAATCGCGATCGAAGGGGTCCGCATACGATTCGAAAAAGACGTCAGAAGCAAGACGACGTCAGGGAGCTTCACGGTTCACCGCGGGCTCTCAAAGTCCGCGTCAAAACGTAAATAAAGATGCGGCGGGTGGCACTGGCACACGAAGCGAAGCGTAGTTTGCCAGTGCTCTTCGCGGAGACAGCACGGGCAAACTTCGCGTGCCCGTGCCACCCGTTGCCCCTACCCGAGACCCGGTACCCGGCGATCTTCTAGAACCCCTGATCCTTCAAGAACTGCGCGATGCCTTCGTAGAAGTCGATGTAGTCGAACGGGCTGATGCCGGCGGGTTGGCCGATGACGGCCCAGTGGTCCGCGTCTTCCACGCCCAGCACCGTATCCCAGCGCGCCGAAGCGGTGGCGACGATGCCGTCGTTCGGCCCCTCCAGTTTCTCGAGCAGCCAGTGGGTCGGAACCAGGATGGGGTAAATGTAACTGACCGCGTCCGCCGCATAAGAATAGTATGCGACGCGCGAGTCGTCGGGATTGGCCGGGTTGAAGGTGTTGTTCATGTAGTCGCGGGTCAATTCGACGAAGCCGTCCCAATCCGTGTGCAGCAGATTCATGATGTGATCGACCAGCGGCACCGCGAAGTCCGGCACGAGCTTGACGACCACGTCGGCGAGCGCCGTGCCGCGGTTCGGCGCCGAGATCATGACCACCGCGCCGATGCGATCGCCCCAGCCCATCGTCGAGATGAGGTAGCGCGCGTCGAGGCCGCCCTGACTGTGCGCGATGATGTTGATCTTCCGGCCCGGATACTTCTCGTTGACCTCCCGCGCGAGGCAATGGGCGCGGTTTTCCATCGAATTGACCGGCGAGCAGCGCGTGGTGAACACTTCGTAGCCGCGGGCCCGCAGATCGTCGGCCACGTGATAGAAGTAGGGCAAAATCGGGTTTTCGCCCCAGCCGAAGAAGCCGTGGACCATGACGATCGGATTCTTCGTGCCTGTCGGCGCGGCGTCATCGTCAACGTTCGCGTCGTCGTCGGGCGCGGGCGCGGCCGAATCGTCATCGACGGCGGCCGAATCATCGTCGCTTCTGTTTTGGTCATTGCAAGCCGGCGCGACCAGCAACAGCAGCATCACCAGGGCCGCGAACCACCACCAGCGCGGAAATCGAAGCATGGGAAACTCCGCAGAAGCGTTCAGCTACGGACCAGTATAACGAATGTCGGTCGGGCTGGGAAACGAAGGCGAAGGCGCGCCGCGGACGGTCTCACAAAATTCAACGCGCTTTTCCAATTCATTCCCATCGTGCGCCGCAGGCCCCGCCAGGGGCGAGAGACGTTAGCCCAGGATTTTTAATCC
>PMZC01000380.1:0-926 GCA_003170555.1 Deltaproteobacteria bacterium | reverse complement strand
GCCAGGTTCAAAGCTGTGCCGTAGTTGAACTAGCACAGCCTTGGCCTTACGGCCAAGACTACGGCACACGAGACAGCTCCCGCCGTCGCTCAGCGATTCATCGCCGCGCCGATTTACGACGCCGCTTCGTCCTTCGCCTTGTTCTTCTTTTTTTTCGGCGGGCCGAAGAGCAGGTTCTCGATCTGTTCGGGGCGGAGTTTCACGAAGACGTTGAACTTGCGCTCGGTTTCGATGGTTGTCGCCGGGCCGTGCCCCGGATGCAGGTGGATATCGTCGGACAGGACGAACAGTTTGTCCTGGATCGCGGCGATGAGCTGGTCGTAGTCGCCGCCTTTCAGATCGGTGCGGCCGATCGAACCGGCGAAGAGCGCGTCGCCGGTGAACAGGTGCTTCTTGTGGCGCAGGCAGATGCCGCCGGGCGTGTGGCCGGGGGTGTGGATGATTTCAAATTCCAGGCTGCCCACCTCGATGACGTCGCCCTCGCGCAGCAGGCGATCGGCCGGCGGGCTCAGCCGCGAACGCCGCCGCAGCAGCGACGAGACCCACGAGAACCTGGTGAGCAGCGGCGCGTCGGCCTCGTGAATCATGATCGGCGCGCCGGTCAATCGTTTCGCTTCGTGGTTGCGGTTCGCGTGATCGTAATGGCCGTGCGTGTTGACGATGGCCGTGACCTGCGCGCCCGACGCGGCGATCTGCCGCGCGAGCCGTTGCCAATCGCCGGCCGGATCGACCAGCATCGCCTGCCGGGTCAACTCGTCGACGACCAGGTAGCTGTTGGTTTTGAAGAAGCCCGACTCGACGACCTCGATGCGCAACGTCATCTCCCTTCGGCCACGAGAAACTAAGTTGCCGCCGGCGCGGTGTCAATCGCGCGGGAAGGACATGCACTGTGCCATAGTCTTCGCCCCAAGGCGAAGGCTGTGCTT
>PMZC01000269.1 GCA_003170555.1 Deltaproteobacteria bacterium | reverse complement strand
AGGCCGCGTCATGCGCGTTGGCGAAACAGGGGCAGACCTTCAGCCGGTGATCGCCGACCGACTCGCCGATCAGCTTGTTGACGATGAAGCCGGGCAGGCTGTACCACGACGGCGGATCGCTCCAGTCGCCGTAAACGATGGGCATCAACTTGTCCGCGATCGCCGGGTCGAGCTGGTGGCGATAAGCCTGATGCATCCAAACATCGCTGACCAGGTCATCGGCGAACGTGCGATACGGAAAGTCGATGTCGAAGCCGGCCAGGAGCGAGTCCGCGCGGAAAGTCACCTGACCCTTGTCGATCTCGAAGCCGTCTCGCGCCACGAGGCCGTCGTAGATCAGATGACGAAGCGGGTCCAGCCTCTCGCCGCGCTCCCGGGCGTAGATGCGGAGCACCCAGCCGTCCACGTCGCCCCAATATTCGTTCACGCGGTCGACGACGAGGTCCCGGGCCTCACGGTTCTGCGTGTCTCGCGCGACCTCGATGGTCAGCTCCGGCAGGATGATCTTCGGGATCAATTCCTCGCCGATGCTTTCGTTGATGCGGCACGACAA
This sequence comes from Deltaproteobacteria bacterium, assembly GCA_003170555.1. GTDB lineage: Bacteria > Lernaellota > Lernaellaia > Lernaellales > Lernaellaceae > FEN-1099. The sequence continues at coordinate 23,271 of PMZC01000269.1, read as the reverse complement.
CGCGCGCGGCCGGTATGTCCCGTCCAGCATCTGGCCGATATTCACCAGCGAAGGGTGCGGGGTGGCGGCTAGGCGCAGCCACTGGTCGCCGTGACCGGCCTGCGACCGCGGATAGAGCAAGACCAACACATCGTAGTTGGCCGCCGTCCCCGACCACGGTCCGATCGGCGTGTACGTACTATGAATGATTTCGATGTCGGGCGTCATTCCACGGCCTCCTCCACCGTCACGGCGGCGCTGGCGAAATCGACGCCGCGCATGGACCAGGTTTGGTTGTCGTCGGCGAAATAGCCGTAGACGACCATGTTCGCCGCGTCGGCCCGGTTTTGCGGATCGGGCCAGTCAACCGGCGTATCCGTGTAGCGCGGCAAAATCTCGGGCTGGAGAATCAGCAGCACCGGCGCGGTTTGTCCGCACATCCGATAGGCGCGCAACCAGGGCCGCCGTTCGTCGCGTTCGAAATCGGAGAGACTGACGGTCGCGACCCGCGTCCGCAACGGGTTCGCGGCGTAGCGCGCGGACGGGGTGGCGTGCAGCTCGACGTACTCCTTCACGCCCCAGCGGTATGCGTCGTCGAAGTTGCGCGACGGCTGCACGGTGTTGGCGCCCTGGCAGACGATGACGATCCGGCCGATTTCGAAGTACGCGGGTTCGGCCCCGTGCGGCGATCCCGACTTGACGAACTGCATGTTCAGCCGAATTTCCGAGGCCCACGTGTCATTCATGTTGACGATGATCAGCCGATCGGGGGCCAACGCGCTGATCGACTTGGCGCCCCATGCGCCGCCGGCGAGACGATGCGCCAGGTCGAGGGTCCAGGTGTCGCCCGGGCTCTCGTAGGCCGCGTCGAATTCGGCGAAGTTATGCCCGAGAATCGCGACGTACCGCACGACGTGCAGGCCGCCGAGATCGAAGGTGATGGTCGTCGGCAGTTGGTCGTTGGCCGAGCGCCATTTCACGCCCACGCGCGGATCCAGCAAATTGGCCGCGGGAAAATCGGCGTTCGTGTTGGTCGCCGCGAGGGTGGCTTCGTCGCCCGCGAAGTGATGCGCCAGAACCACGTGCTCCGCTTTCACCGCCGCCGGCGTCGCGTCCTGCGCGCCGGTGTAGGCGATGGTCGTCGACGCCGCCGCGCCGAACAGGCCGCTTTGGCTGTAGGCGAGGGCCTCGATCGTTTTGATCCCGGCGCCGGCGGAAAGAACGAACGGATAATTCATGTCGCCGGCGAACCGGCTGCGCGGCGCGGTGAGCCAGGCCTGGCCCTGCTCGCGGATGCGCACGGTATCGACCGCGCCGACGATGTTGCCCGACGCATTGCCGCTATCGGCCGCGACGTTGACGTACACGCCGCGTTTGCCGGTGACGCTGGCGCTGCCGGTGTCGGGGTCCTGGGCGATGACGCCCGTGACGCGCGGCGTGTCGATGAAAAGGACATTGGTCACGCCCGTCGATTCGTTGCCGCATTCGTCGACCTGCGTCACCTTGTAGGTATACCGGCCGAGGCTGGTGATCAGCGTGTCGAAAAAGCTCAGGCGGCCCGCTTGATCGGCGGCGTCGAAACGCACGACCGAACCGTAGCCGCCGAAGCCGTCGGTTTTGAGTACGTCAAAGGCGCCGCTGCCGGTCTGGCGGTAGAGCAGGGAATGATGCCAGTCCGGTTCGGTCGGTTTCGTCCAACCGAGCACCGCCTCGAAACCGTTGACGCCGACCAGCGTCAGCCCCGCGTCGCTCGGTGAGTCTCCGTCCGGTCGGATGGCGCCGCCGCCGTTGGCCGTGCCGTAAATGCCCCAGTCTCCGTTGAGCGAAAGACAAACCAGATCATCGTCAACCAGCGGCTGGCCGGTCGTTTCGTCGAACCCGAATTGAGCGGTGTCGTCGATCAGGTTGATGACGGTCAAACCGTTCGGCGTGCCGACCCCGACCGCGCCGACTCCCGACCGGCCGACGAAATTGAGCGCGGCGTCAGGCGTACAAACCAACGCATCGACCGTGCTCGAGGCGCCATGAATAATATTGTACGCGCCGCCGGTCGCCCGATAGGCGCCATGCAGCACGCCGGCCGCCTCTGATTGCCCGGGCGTGCTTTCGTCGGTGTCGGCGCCCCACAAGCCGGAGCCGAAGCCGGCGAATACCGTCGTCGTTTCCGCCTGTGATGTACAGGCCGACAACTCCAGGGCGCGAATCGCCGTGGGCGGCATTCCGTTGTAGGCCGTGTCGCTCGCCCATCCGGTTTGCAATTCGATTACGTGAGCGACGTGCTGGTAGCCGCCGATGTTGCATTCGACTTCCAGGTAGACCTTGACCGGCGTGGTCGGGCGGTCGGTATAGCTCCCCATGTACGAGAACGGCCCGCCGTCGCCGGCGCGCCAACCGACGCGAAGCTCCGCGCCGATTCTTTCCAGCCGAATCCACAGCGTATCGTCCGTGCAGGCCGCTTCGTCGGCCGCCTCACCGGTCGCCCAACGCCGGACCACGTGTTGATCGGCGTCGGACTCGCGGTAATAGCGCCGTTCGACGGTCGCCAGCGGAACCAGCGTCGAAGCGCCGAAATCAACGCCGAGCCGCGCCGCCGCGAACTGGCCGTTGGTCGTGAGCGTCGGCCATCCGGGAAGGTGCAACTTGGCCTGAAAAACGAAATCGCCGACGAAGTATCCGGCGCGCGCGGCCGTGGTCTTGCGCGCGGTCGCTTCGACGTCGCTGGTCACGTCGAGTTCGAGTTGCATATTCTGTTCGACGATGCCGCCGTATTCGGCGTTCTCGTCATTCCAGCCGATCTTGCTGTCGTCGTTGAAGCCATCGCCGGCCGTGCCGCAGACCGTGGCGTCGAATTTGCTGAATGCGCCCGCCGCGTCGTACTTGACGTTGACCAGGTTGCCGCAGGTCCAATAGACGCGCGAGCCCACGCCGGCGACGCATCCCACCGGAAACTCGGACGCGTCATGACTCGCCGCGCCGTCGGTCAGGTTGACGACCTCGGCGATGTCGGTCGCCAAGGCGAGGTGATCCGTCGATAGGTTGGGACCCGGATCGAAAGTCTGCCAGCCGTAGAGCGCCTTGACGTTATCGGAATGCAGGGCGGGGGTCGTCGTGGTGGAGAGATAAGCGGTCCAAGGACTGGGCGTCAGGTCGCCGTTTTCGATTTGGCAGTCGGGAACCGCGAGCCGATAGACGCCGGCGCCGTTGACGCCGAGATACAGATCATCGCCGATCTTGCCGGCCGAGCTGAAACCGCCGGCGAGGCTGGCGTAGCCGACGCGGATCGTGTCGGTGGTGTTGATGATCACCACATCCGCCGCCGTGGCGAACGCGGCGATGATGTCGCCGTCGCTGGTCCAGCAGCATACCGCGTGCACATCGTTTGACCCGACCAGCAGCGGATCGACCCAACTCGGGCTGGCCGTGGTCTTGTAGCCCCGGGTGTACACGTAACCGTTCGTTGACATATCGCTACTCTCCTGATTGCCTGCGCCGATCGGCCGGCGGGTGAGATTACTCTTTGGCGCCGGTGGCGGCTTGGCCGTCGACGTATCCTTGGCCGCCGACGTAGGCCGCGACGATCGCGCCGATGGCGGCGACGGCCGTGGCGCCCAAGCCCAATGGGCCGGAAAGCAGCACCAGCAGCAGGCCGCCCAGCGACACCCACAACTTGCGTGACTTCAGTTTGTCCATGGTGGTGTTTCCCTTCGTGGTTGGAATCTAGACAGGATCAACCAGATCAAAATTGTGGATTTCGGATTGCGGATTGCGGATTGGCCGCAGGGGCGCCTGTGCCACACGGCAAGACCGGCAATCCGCGATTCAAATCCCATTCATCCTGTCCATCCTGTCAAAAAAATCGCGGCTGTCAGATAATCTTCCGATTTCGCGCCGACTCGCGCCGCAGGATTTCGATGAGCGGTTCGGCGATCTGCTCGGCCAGCCGCCGCGGGTCATTCGTCCCGCCCGCCTGGACCGCGACGCTAACGTGGAATGTCGGGCCGGCCGGCGCCTGCCCCGTGCGGTTGATCCGGTCGAGCGCGTCGACGCCGAGGGCCTGCACCGACGAGCGTTGCACGACATACTCGCCGCGCTGCAGCACGGCCAGGTGCTCGTCGCGCGACAGAATGCCGCTGTGATGGCGCGGCACGAGGCCGCCGGTGTGGAAAAACGCGCCGATTATCCCGCCGAGGCCGCCCTTGGCTGCCGCGGAGGTCCCGCCGGTCAGCACAGCCATCAGCGTTTGCACGATGATGAGCTCGGCCGCCGTGGCGATGATCTGCTTGAGCACGGCCTTCCACGCGTCGCGCCACTGGTACGTGCCGTCAATGAGCTGCGAGCCGATGCCGTCGCCGATGGCGGAAATGGACGAGGTGAACATCGTGCGCGTCAGGTCCGATGCCCGCCGCGCATAGGTGATCCACTCCTCGAACGTCTCGCGCGTCATCACCCGCGTCGCCGCGCTGGTCTTCTGGAAATCGCCCGCCGACTGGCCGGACATCGCCGGCGCACCCGTAACGGCGATGTTCCCGCCCGCCGCGAAGGACGAATAACCCTTGGCGAGGTTGGAGACGTCCTTGAGCATGGATTGGTGCGCGGTCGTCCAAACGACTAGCAGATTTTTGGTTGACTGCGCTAGCGCCTGTTGGGCAGCTAATATCTTTTCATACTCGAACGGCTGCTCGTCGAGGTAGGCAAGATAATCAGTCGGTCCCATGTTTTCGTCCATGAGCGTTTCCTCTATTTCGAAGTTGATCAAAAATCGAATTGCCGTCTAACCGTTTGTAGGTCGTTTTTTTGAGGGAAGCCTGCAATAGACGCGGTCGCCGAGGGCCATGACAAAAAACATCACGGCGAGCGCCGCGAGCATATAGCCGATTTCGTATTCTTGTCCTAGGGGGAAAATAACCATCGCGGCCAGGTATCCGCCGGCGATGCGTCCCAGACTCCGCGTCTTTCCGTAATAGCGCGACAAGACCGCGCCCATCACGGCCAGAACCAGGGTCGCGGCCGCCACGGCGCGCATACGATGATCGGTGAATAAGCCTACGGTACCGTCAGCGTTCACGACAAAAACCGGGCGGTCAGCGAGGTTTGTGTAAAAGAAGGACAGCGTTCCCATCCATACCGCCGCCCAATGACTCAAATTCAGCCGGCGACCGTCTTTTTTGCGGGCCAATAGAAAGTCGCGGACGAACAAAGCAACGAACACTACGTACGCGAGAGCAAAATACTGTTCGCGAAATACGAATGCGAAACCGAGTAGAAACGTAAAAAAAACAATGACGCCCAGGGGCAGCAGCACGAAGCCAACCAGCGACCGCCATCCGTCGATTCTTTTTTCGAGCATCTAAGTTCCCGGGACAGATTTTTCCATCAACAATACGTTTCTGTACCACGGCAAAATGGCCCATGAATCATACCGCCAAACTCCCTCTCTTACCATCCCTTCCATCAAATCCATCAAATATGGCGGTTCGTATTTGTAAAACAAAAGAAGATATTGATGGTCAACCGTGTTGACCAAGCCTATAGCTAAATATTCCGTCGCACCTGAATCGCCAATGCTCCTGTCCATTATTTTTTTTAGTTCTGTCGCTCTAGTAAAACATAGCTTACGAGTTCCTGGTAGCCAATTAGGCAAAATGTTATCAATTCGCCCTGGTATCCAATTCCTATTAGTGTACTGGTCGAAGTCATTATCTAACCTCTCTTTTACCTGCCGCCATAATCTAAAAGGGGCAGGTGCGAGACCATCTAGAATATTTTGCCACTGCCATGGCTCGACCAACACGTCGAGGCTGGTTCCGGAGCCATGAGAGAGCCTTCCGGCGGCAAAGTGTCTCGTTTTTTTTGCCATGATCGCCGTCCAATTATTACCAATCTATTTTCTGCATTGTGCTGAATTCGTTGATCGTCGACGTTCGTTAGAATCTTGTGGGCCAACGCTACAACGGCAAGACGACTGTTATTAAGTCAGCCTTCCACGCGTCGCGCCACTGGTACGTGCCGTCGACGAGCTGCGTGCCGATGCCGTCGCCGATGGCCGAGATCGACGAGGTGAACATCGTGCGGGTCAAATCCGACGCCCGTCGCGCATAGGTGATCCACTCCTCGAACGTCTCGCGCGTCATCACCCGCGTCGCCGCGCTGGTCTTCTGGAAATCGCCGCTCGTCTGGCCGGACATCGCCGGCGCTCCCGTTACGGCGATGTTCCCGCCGGGCGCGAACGAGGAATAACCTTTGGCGAGGTTGGCGACGTCCTTGAGCATCGACTGGTGGCTGGAAGTCCAGACGACCAAAAGATTCCTGGTCGACTGCGCCAGCGCCTGTTGGGAGAGGCGAATCTTGTCGTACTCAAAAGCCTGTGCTGCAAGATAGGCAAGGTATTCGGTCGGTCCGGTGTATTCATCCATAAAAGCATCCTTTGCTGCCACTTGAAAATCGAGATGGTGGTTGCTGGCTAGTCGGTAGCCAGTAGTTACTTTCGCGGCAATATTTTATAAAAATAATCGCCGAAAAACGCGAGGAAAAGCACCAAGACCAACGAAGCCAAAAATCCCCAGACTTCAGACAGGCGGGATAGGGTCAGCGCGGCAAGATAACCGCCCGCCACACGCCCCAGACTTCGTGTTTTTCCGGAATAGCGAGACAATACAACACCGATAGCGATGAGAATCAATGTTACAATTACGCCAAAACTAGGAAAGAAATCCGAAAAAAAACCGCTATCGAAAGCGATAATCGGGACGTCCAATCGGCAATTCGGAGGCGACGCCCAAAAATCGGGAAAAGGTTCATTTCCTTTGGATAAAAACGAAAGTACGCCTAAAAAAATCGCCACCCAATGAAAAGCATCTAGATGTAGAGTGCTTGTCTTGCGCGCCACGAGAAAATCGCGCAATAACAAAACGACGAGAAAAATTAGCGCCGGGATACGCAAAGAGCCTATATCCAATGATAAATAGGCCGCCGCCGCCAGTATAAATATTCCTATTCCGACCGGAACTAAAATGACGGCGACCAACGCACTCCGACCGTTAAGTTCTTTTTCGAGCATTCATTCAACCCGTACAAGAATTTCATACATTTCCGGTTTGGAAACGGGCTTCCAAGGATTATACCTCCAAATCCCTTCAAATGCTACGTTCCCCAACTGTGGCGGCATGATGTGCTCCTGGGGGCTATATTTATAAAATAATAAAAGCCATTCATGATACCCAGGATCGGCCACGCGACTCGCTATTCCTACCGCGCAAAAATCAGACGCGCCGCATTCGTCAACCGACTTATCCATGATTGTCTTCAATTCTGCGGCTCGAGTAAAACACTTTTTGTTGGTCAAGCGCTTATACCCTGAAGCCCATCTCGGCAGAATCGCCGAGAGGTTATTGTCCCAAAAACCGCTCCAGTTGTTTTTCTTGACATATTCGTCGTAATCGAAATCGAGTTCTTCCTTTACATGTTGCCAAAGCTCAAAAGGCGCCGGTTGTAATAGACTTAAAATCTCCTTCCATTGTGCCGGGTGAGTTAGAACCGAATTCAACTCTTGAAACATGCTTTCTCCTTGCGCAATCCGGGTTCATTCAGGATTTACGAGTCCGACGGCGCAGGTCGCGCTGGCAACTGCCCGGCGCTGGCCGCCCTTAGCTGCAGCCGACGTCCCGCCGGTCAGCACGGCCATCAGCGTTTGCACGATGACGAGCTCGGCCGCCGTGGCGATGATCTGCTTGAGCACGGCCTTCCACGCGTCGCGCCACTGGTACGTGCCGTCGACGAGTTGCGAGCCGATGCCGTCGCCGATGGCGGAGATGGACGAGGTGAACATCGTGCGCGTCAGGTCCGATGCCCGCCGCGCGTAGGTGATCCACTCCTCGAACGTCTCGCGCGTCATCACCCGCGTCGCCGCGCTGGTCTTCTGGAAATCGCCCGCCGACTGGCCGGACATCGCCGGCGTACCCGTAACGGCGATGTTCCCGCCGGGCGCGAAGGACGAATAACCTTTGGCGAGGTTGGTGACGTCCTTGAGCATCGATTGGTGGGCAGTGGCCCAGGAGCGCGCCATTTCCAGCGAGCCTTTACCGACTTCTTTTTGAACAGACCGGATCGTGTTGTACCTTGCGATCAAATCGTCCAAAAATCGTGAATACACATCGACCGTGGGGCCCATTTTTCCTCCCTATTCGAAGAGGTCGAAATCAGGTCAATTTTGGATTTTGCAAACTAGCTGTGTTGATGATCAACTCATCTATCTGGGAATGGAAAAGGTAACTGTAACCCATGTTGTGTAGATGGTGTGTTCATGAACTGGTTAAAATTGGCTCTCATTTGGTCGAAGAACCGTTCAAGACACCATTGTGTCCACCAATCCAGATACCAAGATACAAATTCTTCCCCAAATTCAGCTTCTACACCGCGGAGAACTTCGGGCCTGTGGTAATACCCAAAAAGGGGATGATAATCAACGGGAATCCCCGGAATTAATGGGGGCTGGTCCGCGCGAGGTCGTGGCAATACCGGAAGTGTGTTCGGGTCTGGCGGCAAATGGAGGCTTTGGAAATCGATAGTGCCGGCCGGAAGCTGCACGTGAAATACGTCCCGTTCGCCAAGATGTTCCAGTCCAGATGATTCAACAATCGGCCACCACTCTTCTTCATACAACCTATGCCATTTTGCCCACGCCCACTTGTCTCGTGACGCGTCGGTATTACCAGTTAAAGTATATTGCTTCCCTTTCGAGACAACATCAATCACTATGTCTGCTGCGATTCCCCAAAGATGTGCACATGACCTAGGATCCGTCAAATCCGAGCGGCCAATTCCCATGTAGATTCGTTCTAACGCTTCGACACGCCGCGTCTCAGTGGTTCTAACGCGTGCGTAGTCAAAACCCCATTGTTGCTGTTTTTGAGAATTTTGCCCGACTTCAACGTCAAAGCGATAGATCGCGCCGCGCAAACGAACGACAAACTCCGAATCCAGATCTTCTGGGTTCATGGTGTTAATTGGTTGAGGGACAACGTTACTTTGTCCCGATCGTCTGTGACTTCTCTGGTGTTCAGACATCAGGTACTCCTAAGTCGGCAACGTTTTTTTGCAACGATTATGCTACGATATTGTCTAAACGATCGGAGGCTTATTAATATGTGCCGCAAATCGTCGCGCGATTGGATTTTGGCGACTTTCTTCTTCGCTATTTTGGTTTTTGTCGGTTGTCGTGGCCAAACAAAAACCAGACCCGAAAAAAGCGCGCAGCATCGCGCTGGCGGAATGAGCACGAGAATGACGCCCGAATCGCCGACCGACCGACCTAAGACGGAAACCGCCATGATAAAGGCGTGCAACGAGGCGTTTCCATGTTTGTTGCGAATCTATCAAACTGCATTTGCCGCAGGTCATGAAGCGGAAGCGCAAGGTGCTGCCTGGCAGATTCGTCGGGTATGCGCCGCACTGCCGCCGGCCGGCATTTTCGAAAATTTCCGACAAATTGCAGATGAAGCGCGAGGACGCGACCCGGTGTTGCGATTGGACCTGCTGCCATCTCAGGTTCAACAATCCCCCCAAAAATATCGCATGTTTCACGTTCTTTGGTACGGCGTCATTCACGAGCGGTGGTCGTACCGCTGGGGTTCGAAACTTGTCTGTTTCTGGCCGGACCCCGACTCCGGGTGGTTTGATCGATTCATCGTCATCACGCGTCAGCCCCTGCCTGAAAGCGCGTCAGAAGGCGCCGTTGTCGTGGTGGTTGGAATCCCTTCTAATAACGTTACCCTAGCGCTCGCGCCGTCTTGGGATCCGTATAATTTCATCTCCCTACGATCGCTTCAGGTCAAAATATTTCCAGCGGACGATCTGGACACGGTCCTCGTCCAATCGAATCCAACTCGACAAGGAAAATGCACCGTTTCCGAAAAGTGGTCACGGCTTTTTTATTATGCGACCAAAGCGGCGTTGTCCGCGGATTACAAGACTTTGAAAAAGATCCGCGAATCGATTGCCGCAAATTGTCCACAAGCCGAAATCGAACCGCGAGTTATCGACGCCTTGGTCGCGCTGATCGGCAGACTCGGCGCGTTCGCCTTTGGCGTCAAACCGGCCGCCAACTTCTGCGAGGCGGGACTCGACCCGTTACGCTACCCGCAAGGTACGCTCGTCGTGTGGCCGGGAAAGGTTATCTGGATACACCCCGAACCGTCGGGTTATCTGTTGTATATAAGGCCGTTGCACGCGATTTGCAGCGAAGACAAAGATTTTATGTTTGCCGCTCGGTTGAAGACAAAGGCTCGCCTCACCGATCTGCCATGGCTGCAACGCGGCGCGCAGTTGGTGTTGCTCGGTCGCACGGCGGGTTTACACCGGATTTCGTCCTCTGTGGAATTGGAGTTGTGGGCTAACTTGCGCGGCGAAATTTCGATGCGCAAATCGGTCCCTCTTATCTCTATTCAGGGAGCAGCCACTGTCACGGAGAAACCTGAAATATGGTTGGGCGACGAGCGCCATTAGAGCTTTTTCGATCAACCTACGTAGCCGAGGCATTGAGCGTCGCGCCATTCGTACGTGCCGTCGACGAGCTGCGAGCCGATGCCGTCGCCGATGGCGGAGATGGACGAGGTGAACATCGTGCGCGTCAGGTCCGACGCCCGGCGCGCGTAGGTGATCCACTCCTCGAAGGTCTCGCGCGTCATCGTCCGCGCCTTTGCGCCGCCTTCGCTTCTCGTTCCGCGAGCGTGGCGAATTCGCCGTCGAGCAGATCGAGCGCTTCCATCAGGCGCGCGTCCTGGTCACCGGCGCCGCCGGGGCGGGGCAGCAGGCCGTGCTGGCGATAGCGCGTGAAGTTGCGCAGCGCGAGGCGGGTGAACGGCGTGAACTGCGCGAGCGGACAGCGATCGACCGCCTGGTCAAGCCACACCTCGGTGAACCGTGGGTTGCTGCGGCCGTCGCAATTGCGCAGGCGTTTGAGCTCGGGTGGGCAGGCGGCGCACGACCGGCCGCGCGGATCGAAATAAAACCGCGCGGCCAGTTTCAGTTTTTTCGTTCGCCTTCGGTCAGCGTGGACAAATCGCGGATCGCGGTCAGCACTTCCTGATACAACGCGTTGTAGGCGCGCGGCAGCGCCTGGCGCGCGGCGAGGAAGGAAGCGGCCGAGCCGATGGCTTCGCCGTCGTCAAAGCCCAGGTTCGCGATGCGCTCGACGTGGTCCGCGAAGACACGCGCATCGACCTCCGGATTCGGCTCGATGCTCACCGTGCCGGTCGCGGGGTCGAAACGACTCTTGAATTCGTCGTAGAGATCGCATTCGGCTTCGGTCATCGGGCGCACGTAGAAAGTGACCGGCTTGTAGTTCGGGTCGGCCTCGGCCTTCTTGCGCTCGCCGCTGAAGACCGGCACGTAACCGCGGGCATGGGTCGGATCGACACGGGGGACTTGCATGGGGCGCCTCGCTCACAGAAAAGCGAAAAAGATTTCGTCGTCGCCGTCGTCTTCCAACGCCGGACCCGACAGCACGAGCGGAATGACCTTGTCCGCCGGGGCGTCGATGTTCGGAATCTCGGCCTCGAACTTCGGCGCGTAACACGCGAAGGCGCCGCCCACCGCGCTGCCGGACTGCAGAAAGATGCCGCCCGACAATTGCTTTTTCCCGGCCGCCATCATCGCGCCGGTGATCGCGGTCAGCAGCGACTCGACCTCCCACGTCACTTTGCGCGTTTGCGGATAGTCGTAGTCCATCGCCGTCGCCGCGCCGTAGAGATTGTCGAGCAGGCTGACGTTTTCGGTAATGCTGATCTTCGCGCCGGTGATCGGCAGCGCCGTCCCGCCAAAGGCAAACCGGCCGTTCACGCCGGCGACAGGCGAACCGGCCGTCGCGGGATTCGGGCGGTAGGGCGAGATGGCCGCGGCGGCTTCGTGCGCGGCCGCGCTGGTGCCGCATTGCGCGCGCAGCACCGAGCAGGTGTGATCGGCCAGGGTCACGCCCGTGACTTTGAGCACCTCGTTGTCGATCTTGACCCAGGTGTCGACGTCGAAGACCAGCGCATAGCCCCAGTCGAAAGTCAGTTGGGAATTGTTCATCGCCGCGGCGAGAACACTCGAGCCGGTGAACGACGCGTCTTTGCCCCGGCCCTGGGCCGTCCACTTCGCCGGGTCGCCCGCGTTGAACGTGAACGTCCACTCGTTGGGGATGCATCCGGTCGCCGTCTGCACCTCGCGGTCGAGAAAGCGATGCAGCGTCACCGAGCCCTGGGGGCTGGTTTGCAGCCGGTAGTTCACCGAGCGGTGCACGGTATCGTGCGCCAGCGGCGCGCTGGGCAGCGGCGGCGTCCAGGTCACCGCGCCGGTTTCGTAATTCACGCCGGTCAGACACGCCGCGTACAGCACGCCGTTGAGCACGAAGCCGACGAAGTCGCCGACTTTCATGTCCGCCACGAAGCTGAGCGTGGCGCCGCCGGTCGTCGGGTTGGACGAAACGGTCGCCGGGGGAGTGACGCGCTTGTCGAACGTGCAAGTCAGCAAATCGTTGATGTCCGGCGCCGCCGTCTCCGCGCCGCTCGGAATGAGGTAGCCGTCGATCGACCAATCGACGTTGCGCTTGCCCTGCACGCGTTCGGACACACCGCGCGTGGATTTGCGATCGGCGCGATCGACGCGTTCGTCCTTGAGCTGCAGCTTGCAATCCAGGTGCGTGATGGCGCCCGCGCCGGCCGGCGCCGCGGCCACGCCGAAGTCGTTTTCGGCCACGACGTACAATTGTTCCTTGCGCCCGAGGCTGATGGATGGCATCTCTTTCTCCTGAATTCGAAGTGGGTGGATAGCGGTTGGTTTACGCTGGCGGACGCCGCAGCACGGTCAGATAACCGACCTCGCACAGCGGCAGGAAACGATCGAGTTTCTGGGTGAGCAGCAAACCGGCCCGGTGCAGGCGTCGACCCCAGCGCCAGGCGAGGTGATGCTGACCAAGCCGGTCGAAAAAACGCACGAGCCGCGGCCAGGTGCGGCGCGCGCGCTCGCGATTGAAACCGAACAACGCATACAAGAGCGCTTTCCCCGACAACCGTAAGACGTGCGCCGGGAAAAACCACGCGAAGTGAAACAGCCAGCCGGCCAATCCGCCGACCTGACGCAGCTCGACGATTTTCAGACCGGCCTGGTTCGCGAGCTTGCGAAGGTCATGCCGCGTATAACGTCGGTGGCCGTGCCGGCCGTACAGCGGATACGAATACGTCGCGGGCACGACGATCAACGCGTGCGCGCTGGGCTTCAGCGCCTGGGCCAGGCCGCGCGCGACCCGCGCATCGTCGGCAAAATGTTCAAACGCGGTGAGCGAAAGGGCGAAGTCAAACGAGGCGCCGAGCTCGCCGACGCGATGGGCGTCCCATTCACGAAAAGCCACCGCGAAACCGGGCGGCGCAATCGCCTCTTCCCAGCGCTGCGGATTGATGTCGATGCCGAGATACGCGCCCTTGATGCCCGCTTCGATGAAGAAGAGCGCGTAGCGTCCCGAGCCGCAGCCGATGTCCAGCACACTGGCTTGCGGCGGGCAATAACGGCGGATGTATTCGGGCGCGAGGCGCGTGATGTGCAGGCGGAACGGCGAGCCGTAGAGCGCCTCTTCCGCCTTCGCGCGGGCGGCGACCAGGGCCTGCTCTTCGGTGACGGCGATCATCGCCGCGCAGTATACCAGATTCGCCGCTCACCCGCGTCCGACTTCAGTCCGATACTTCGTCTTGGAACGAACTGATCTGGTTTGGGCTGCTATTTCACGAGGATATCGCGTCCAGGCGGAGGCCCTTTGGGAAGGGCGCTTAAATCAAGCAAGATCTCATCTTGAGAGTCGGGTGGAAACCCAGATTCCGAGGGGTCGGGAAAGGTAAAGTCGAACTCGACCTCTAGGTTCAAATTCGATTGATCGGGTAGGGTCGGAGCAACCGGCCAACTGGTTTTATTTTCCATCGATCACGCCCCTAATTTCTTCGAGGTCGAGGGCCTCTTGTTTTTTCGTTCCGCCGTATGCCCGTTCAAGGGCGACAAGTAATTCAGGCTTTGCTTCCTCAACTCCGTTTGTCGTGACGATTATCACATCCGTCTGGCACCCTACTCCCGGTGCCACTTCCGCCCTCTTTTTAGCAATATAAACCTTGAGCAAGGTTTGTTCAAGCGCGGAAGATATCGAATGACCGATGAGCGACATCGAAGCATGAATGGCTCCTGACCCGATCGCATGAAACCCAAGCCGATCAAACCATTTTAAAGCTCCTGGATGGTGAACGTAGCCGATTCGTCCGCGGCCAGCAGCCATGCCGACAATAATAAATTCGGCGTTGAGGTTGAAATTCGCCATATTGCCCATCGCCTGGGCAAAGATTTGCGGCGGCAACTGTTTTCCGCCGTCGTTTTGGAAAGATGCGAGGGTATAGTTCACGGGACGGAGAATTTGGTCTTCTACCGCCTTCATTCTTGCGGTGATATAACTATTTTTCAGCGACTCCGCCGCCACGGAAATATCGGCCAATGGAGAGACAAAAAGAAAATCTTCCACGCCTTTGTCAATCGTAGTCCCGATCAAGGCGTCTCCAGAACTCATGACCACAAACCTGCCGCCGAGAACGTCAAGCTTTTTCCGGTCGTGCTCAAATTCTAGATTCATCGGCGATCCGGCCGTGACCATCCGATCTGACGCCGCAACAATTGCCTCTCCGGCCCTACACAATGCCGCAATGCATACAGTCATCTGCCTTCTCCCTCTTCGGTTTTTTCCGTATAGCTGCCATCTAATATGACGAAGCGGACATGTCAAGCACGATGACTATAGCAAACCGACCCGTTACCCGCGTCCGACTTCGACGGATTGATCGAAGTGCAGCAGGCCGGAGCGCATGAGCAACGCGCGCGCTTCGTGGCAGAGGTGGTTGATCGACTGCACCGTCGACATCGTCCAGTTGCCGCCGCCGTCACTCGCCGCGCTGACCGCTTTCACGCCCATCGCCGCTTCGTCGAGCGCGCGGAAGTTGACGCCGCCGGCCAGGTACAACGCCTGCTCGATCACCGCCGCCTGCGCCGCCGTAGATAGCGGCCAGATCAGCAGGTAGCGGCTGGTCTCGTCGGGCGCGTCGGTCAATTCCGGCGACAGGGTCAGCGTGCCGGTCACGCCGTCGAAATCGTCGACTGTCGCCCATTGGTACTGCCCCGCGCCCAGCAAGAAAAACACGGCGCCGCCGTTCAGCGAATCATCGGGATAGATCTTCAAGCCGCTGTCGACCAACGTGGTCTTCGTGCCGCTTTGCGCGCGCCCGAAGCGGTAGTCGTGCCGTTCGGTCGGCGCCGGCAGCGCCTGGTCAAACCGCAAGCCGAGGCTTTCGGACAGAGGCGGGGCCGACAAGGGACACGCCGCCACGTGCCGCGTGGCCGTGACCAGCAGCGTTTCCTTCTGGTCGTCGGACAGCGCATCCCACACGCCGAACATCGGATGCTTGGCGGCGTAAGCGTCGGCCGCGTCGACTGACGCCAGGCTCTCCGCTTGCGGATGACAAAGAATCGAATTGATGGACATGCTGATGCTCCTCATCGTGTGGCACAGGCGCCCCCGCCTGTGCATCTTCAGGGCGACATTGAAACTGCCGCGCGAAGCGAGGCTCGTCAGTGTTTCTTCACCAGCACTGGCAAACTCCGCTTCGCTCCGTGTGCCAGTGCCACCCCAAATAATGTCAGAGAGAGGAGGACGCCGGGGATCGGCCATGACCCCCGGCGTCCATGAGGGGGAGGTCCGATGCGGCTCGGACCGGCGGGGAATCAGGCGCCCGTCTGCAGGTCGACCGCGAAGGGATCGCGCAGTTCGGCCACGCCGTAGATCACGTCCACGGTCACCAGCGTGCCCAGGTACTGCGGGATGTAGTTGGCCTGCACGCGCGGACCGAGTTGAATGGCCAGCGCGAAAGCGCCCTTCTGGAAGAGCAGGTTGTGTTCGACCACGCTCGGCGACGTCCCCGAGCTGATGACGTTCGACGACACGAACACCGGCACGCCGTAGATTTCGCCGAGCAAGCCGGTGCGGGTCGGTACGTTGTCGGGCTGGTTGCCGAGGTAGGTCATCGAAACGAACTCGTCGACGCCCAACATCACGTTTTTCTGCGTCGGCGAGATCACGAGCGCCCGGTTGTCCAACGGCGCGTTGGCCGCATCCAACACCAGAATCGCCGCGCGCAGCGCCGCCGCGTCGATGCCGCCTTCGGGGGTGCTGTTCTGCGACAACCCGGCGTACAACCCGAGCAGGTCGGAGTCGATCGCCTTGGCGATCGCGTAGCCGGCCTTCTTCGTGTAGATCTCGCGCAGGCTCTGCTTGGCCTGCACGGCGACGATGTCTTCGATCAGGAAACTGACTTCCTTGTGCTTGTTGAGCGAAATGGTCACCGTGCCTTCGGTGTTCGCCTGCGGAATGATTTCCGTGTTCGCGGTTTTGTCGTTCGCGTCGAATTCGTCGACGGTCGGGATGTGCAGCGTGTCGCCGCCGCCCGCCGCCGCGTCATCGAAGCGCGTGACCAGCTCGGCCATCACCAGGTTTTTCTCCGCCGCCTCGATCACATCGAGCGCCCACAATTCGGGGATGAAATTCGCGGCGGTGGTGACGGTTACATGATCGGTTCCAAGACCCATGACGGTCCTCCAATATTGTCGGTTGTTGATGTAGGGGCGCACGGCTGTGCGCTCACGGTAGGGGCGCGGCATGCCGTGCCCGACGATCTCCTACCGCCCCATGCTGGACGCCAGTCGCTCCAGATCGGGACGCAGTCGGCGCAATTGTTCCACACTGAGGCCGCGCAACGCCTCAGCGGTGACCGGCAGGCTGGGCACGCCCGGACGCCCGCCCGCTCCCGGACCTGAGCCCGCGGCCATCAGGTTGGGATTGGCCGCGAGATACGCCGCCACGCCCTTGCTGATTTCCGCGCCGGTGTAGCCGTTGGGCTGACTATCATCGTCGGGTGAATCGAGCACCGGCGTCGGTCCGTCGTCGCCGTCGTGCCAATGAATCCGGTTTTTCAGCAGATCGACGACCTGCCCAGGCCGGTACGCGCCGTGCTTGACCGCCGCCTCGAGCAGCACGCGCTCCGCAAGGCCCTTCTTGTAGCGGTCTTCCCACTGCCGGGCTTTCTCGGCCAGCGTGTCGCGCTCGGCGTTCGATTCGTCGCGCGCCTGCTGCACCGCTTGCTGGATTTCATCCTGCTGCGGCGTCGACAACTCGCGGATTTTCGCCTGCAGTTCGGCGGTCCGCTGGTTCACTTCCTCGCCCAGCCGCGAGTCGAACCCGGCGCGCTCGCGCTTCAGGCGCTCCTCGACGATGCGGTCGATCTGCGCCTGCAAACCCGGGTACCGTTTGATCAGCTCGCGCAGCGCGGTCGGCTCGGCGGGCGTTTCCGCCGGCTGGGGATTTTCGGCGACTTCACTCATGCACACCTCCAAAGCAGTCCCGTCCCGCACGCGGAGTGGCGCGCGGGCGTGAAAATCGAGCACAGAAAGAAGTTTCTCAATGATACAATAGAAAGTCGGTTCAAATTCTTTGTTTAGGCTTCGGCAGAGTCTCGGCCTGTGGGGATAATAGAAACGCTTAACTTTTTATTTACTCTTCGGGATGCAGACCAAGATGACCTTCGTTCAATGGTTTACTCGGACTCGACAATTCTGGGCAGGGTACTCGCGCAAGATAACTAGAAAATCGGTGAGCCAAATCTTCACGAAACAGCTCGTTTATACTAGCAAGATAGAGTCTCTGATAGAAGCTGTAAAAGGACTTGTACGGCCACGTTAGATAGAGTTTAAAATCGATCACAAGGTCATTGATTTGCCTATTTGGATCACGTCGTAAAAAATGATATCTCGCGTTATTATTCTTTACCACCGTTTTCCATATGTCGCTGTCGAGTCTTTTTTGAGTTACGTCGAAACCTTCTGCAAGGTGTTTTCCGTCCCGTAGTTGTTCGGCGGAAAACGCTGGAAGCAGCAGGATATTCGGCAAAAAGCTATTAAGATAGGAATTTTTTGCGTCGTCTTGACGTTTGTCTCTTTGTTGGAGGTCGCAATCTTGGCTCAACACGACAAGGTAAGGGTATTGAACCCTGATCACATTGTCATCAGAATCAACACTGGAGAGAGGAACATCTCTCAGTATGTCGCCCTGATACACTCTAGAACAATCATGAACGACATAAAAACTATCTATCTTGCTTGACCACACGGCCGATGACTTTCGTCGTGAGTTTTACTTCTGGATAGTAACTAGTGTCTATTTCGACCGGTGGAGAGAGTTCAGCCGGAGCTTCATCTATCTCCTTTTTCGAGCCAAAAAAATCAAAATCCGCTTCACATGGAGCGTAATATTCTTCACCTGGGCCTTTGACGTATTTTTTAGGCATACCAAGCTCCGACGTGATCTTTGAGCAGGTTTTCCGTGCTGGAAATCAGAAGTTCTCGAACGAGGTTGCGGAATTCGTCGACTTGTTTGACAACATCGGGTGAAACATCTTTGGTATTGCATTCGACGTCAAGAACGAATTGTCGCCTTGTGATGACGTTCGGGAATTCGGGGTTCGGCAAACCAAAATTAAAGATGGCGAGACAGTTCTCTTTTTTATATACCCTTTGTACGATTACTCTAGCAAGACCGTTAGTTTCAGATTCGGAATTCGGAATAGCAGTGCGAAACGATGGGGAGATGTAACCGTCCCACGTGAGCGCATTACCAGTTTTTATTATTACCGTATGGATTACGCGGAGTGCGATTTTCGTAAATTTGACATCTTGGTATGCCTTAGTAAATGCGCCGATTAATATTTCAACAAAAGTTCGGAATGGAGAAAAGGACTGCAATTTTGGCGCTTCGACGATAAGGGCTTCCGGCCCGATTACTGCACCGACCAGTTTGTCTTTGTCGGTAAAACGCCATTGTGAAACAGTGCTAGACTCCTGTTGGGGAGCCTCCCCTGATTTCTGCATCATCTGCCATATAAAACTTTTTACTTCTTCTGGTTGAGTAAAAGAGTCTTTTATTGCTTGTAAGAAGCCGGGAAGGAGCTCTTTCTGAATCGACACAATCGGTTGGTAATTTAAAAAGAAAAGGATTCGCGAATCGAGGCTGATCGATTCGTTCTGAAAATCAAAATCGACCATCATCGCACCTCATTCAAATATCCTGAGTTCAAACCTAATCTCTCTGAACCGTATGACAAGAACAAAAACAACCCACTCTTTTGTCCTTCGCGAATCCTTCAGGTCGAATACGTCGTGATTCTAGCCCTGGTTTTCGTTATCGTCAACGTACGGTACGCGAGAGCACTCCGATTTCGACACTTTGATACGACCCAACTATTACCAAAAGTTCCAAAGGACTTAGCGGAGTCGAATATTGTGTGTAAAATAACCACTTTTCTCCAGATCTCTATGACTCACGCGAGCTGCGTGCCAAGACAAGAAGAGAATAAGTGGTCATAAGCTCCCGAACGATATCTTCATTTCGCCGCCGCTTCCTGCTCCACCTCCGCGCGTTGCTCCTCCGGCAGTTCGGCCAGCATCGCGCGGGCGAGTTTGGCCAGCAGTTGGCCGCGGAATTTCGGGCCGACGCCGAGACCGAGCGCGCGCTGGATATTCGCCGCCAATTCGGTCGGGTCGTCCACGCCGAAGTCGCGCGGGAAGCGGATTTTGCCGCGCCAATCGGGCCGCGCCAGATTCAAAATCGCCTCGAAACCCATCGCGAGATTGCCCGCCTTGTCGGCCAGCGCCTGGTTGGTGTCGAGGAAATCATAGGCCTTGCTGATGCCCGACTGCGCGTTCGCTTCGCGCACCGAGCCGCGCGTCAGGCTCGCCAGGCGGTAGATTTCGTCGATCATCCGGTCGATCTGCCCGACCAGCAGTTGCGCCTGCGAAGCGTCGGGGCTGATGTACTGCGGCGCTTTGCGGCCTTCGGGGTAGAGAAAAATGCTGCTGGTGCCGAGCTTCTTGATATCGCCCGCCTCGCCGTATTCCTCCGCCGAACCTTCCGCCACGAGTTGGCTGAAGGTCTGCCGCGCCAGGATTTCCTGCAGCTCGCTGGTCAGGTTGAAGATCTCACGGTTCACGAAACCGATGTTGGCCAGCAGGCTTTCGCCGACGAGTCCCGGCTCGACGTCGCGGTGCTTGACCGCCACGAACGGCGTTTGCCCGAACGGGTTCTCGCCTTGCGCCAGGATTTCGCCCTTCAAGCCGAGGTCGGTCCACGTGTTCGCGGTCCACAGGCGCAGCCGTTCGCGCGGTTCGCTTTTGATCTGGAAGCCGTCGAGCAGCGGGTCGCTCTCGCGTTCGCAAACCAGCGCCCATTGCAGCCGGCCGTCCGGACCGCACGCCCAGTTCAGCACGTCGGGCGGGCAGACCAGCACCAGGTAGTCGTTCAGCCCGGCCGCGAGTTCGTCGGCGCGGGTCAGCCATTCGCCGGCGGCGCGCGGGCGATCCACGCCCAGCAGCACGAAGCCGAAGATCGACGACAACGTCGCCGCGCGCTTCATCAGGCTGGTCAGGCCGTTGCCCAGGCGGTCGGCGTCGGCCACCAGATCGGCCACCGGCCCGCTCGGCAGCACCTCGGGCGGCTGGCGGAAGAGGTACGCGGTGTAGGTGTCCACCACCGGCTGGCAGTAGTTGAGGAAGTACGCGCGCTGCAAACGCCGCGCGAAGTCCTCGCTGTTCTCCAGCCGATGCGAGAACAGATTCTCGGCCGTGAGGTACGACTGGCCGCCGCGATAACTCGCCCAGGCCAGGTTCCAAAACGCCCGCAGCGCCAGATGCCGCGGATGCAGCGAACGCACGAGGTCAGCGTAGGGTTTGTCCGACATTCCGATTCCCTCTTATTATTGAGTGTAGTCGATTACGGCCGCGATATTGGGGCTAAGGGCTAGTCCCCGGGCTTCATCTTTTCGAAAGACAAGGACATTGAAGTGATTCCATGAATCCCATCGTAAACGAATTTTGTATGCGTCAGGAAATCGCGTCCTAGTAGACCAATCAGCCTGACCGGACGCCCGCCTTCTAGTTTTACCCCGAAAGCGCTGTAGGCCTCGTTGAGCTGCCGAACAGAGGCCGCGACCATATCCCTATCAATCTCGACGCGATTGTGGTTTGCGTCAGCTATTACAAAATGAAAATGCACCAAATATTTGTCGGTTTCTCCCTCTCCATGAACCCCAAACGTTTTTGCCCGACCAACCGAGTGAAGACCGAGTTCTAACGCCGCGTCTTCCGCAATACAGGTTTTTGCCGCTCCCGTATCGACGAGCAAATGCCCTCGCACGGGAGATGGAACCGGTCGTCCCAATTCAGATAGGCGTTTTGCCAAAGCGTCCGGGACGCGCCACTCCGCCGGGACAATCGGGCCGCTGACCGCCAAATCGTTCGGCGTTTTATAGTTAACGCTGAATGACTTAGGAACCTGTGGGACTGGGTCGGTTTCGTTCTTGATTGCTTCCTTTTTCTTGGCTTTACGTTTCAGACGATCGCGCTCTCGCTTTGCCGCCATTCGCTTTGAGATGGCCCTGTTTTTATTGGAGCCCAATCGCGCCAACCTCCCAGGTTAACGAGGAAATATCCGCTGACGGTTGGGCAATTTGCTCGATTAGAAAAACTCCGTCTGGTCCATAATGCGAAAGTGCGAATTCGTACGCATCAGGCAAGTCCGGGAAGAACCCCGCCGGCACTCCTTCGTGAAAGACGACATACTCCCCCGGATGCTCTTCAAGCATCTTCGGAAGTTGTTCGTCAAAGGCGCTTTGTTCCCGTTTGATATCGCTCATGGCAATTCTTTCCTTTAGGGCTTTGGCCGGTTACTCGTTACCCCTGAAACATAGGATAGCGTTTCTCTTCGGAAAGTCAAAGCGCTGAAAGCGATCATGCAACGCACAGCATACCAGAGACATTACCCGAGGTCACGCCACCAGATTCACACAAAAAATAACTTGATCGACGATGGCGATTATGTTTCGTTTTCTGTATGATGAATCCGGTCGATCCTCGTGATCCCGACGATATTGTCAACGTCAAACTCCCGCTCNNCTTTAACTCGGCGCTCGTCACTCGAAACTCTCGCTCCCTACCACCAGGCCGGCGCGTGGGTTTTCGTGTGCAGCGCGTAGCGCAGGGCGTCGACGGTGTGGTCGTTTTCCTTGCGCGGCTGCTCGCCTTCGACCTCATCGTCCCAGGCGTAGGCGGCGAGTTCGGCGGCGAGGTTGGGGCAGTCCGGACCGAGGAACAGGCCCGGCGCGCCGGTGTCCGGGTTGACGTGCAGCGTCGTCGCCACCGACTGCACGCCCGCGCCGACGTCGTTGTCGCCCGGCGTCGCGGGCAGCCCGGCTCGGCGGAACGCCGCGATGAACGACGGACCCGACGGATCGCAAACGAAGCGGCCGATGCCGTAATCGCGGTGCAGCCGCTTGGCCATCTCAACCCACGAGCGTCCGCCGCTGGCCGCGACCGGTACGCCCGAGTGAACTTCCTCGGCGATCGCCCACCAGACGCCGTCGCCGTCGCGTCCGAGCACAACGATCGCGCCCGGATTGCGAAAGCCCCAATCCACCCCCGCACGAACTTCGGTGAAATGCGCGGGCAGGGCGGCGACGCCCAGGCGGTTCTTCGGCCCGAGCTGGTGCAGGTCGGGATCGAACTCGTCAAACACCATGCCGGCGAAACTCGTCAGGTCGGCTTCGTACTCGCGCCGGAAATAGCGCGCGGGCAACGTGCGGCGCGCGTGCTCGACCTCGTCGGCCAGGCCCGGCACGACCGTGTTGTCCACCGTGCGAAAGCGGGCCATGCCGTAATCCGGATCGTATAACGGACTATCGGGATCGGCGCGGCGCACGACCTCGTGGTAAAACCAGTTGCGCCCGAGCGGCGTCGTGGAAAAGATCGTCCAGCCGCGGCGGTCGGACAATCTCATGCGCAAACCGCCGAGCCACGCTTCCGCTTTCAGGCGCGCGGCTTCGTCGACCCACAGCCCGTCGAGGCCGACGCCGACCAGCGCCTCGGGCCGCTCGGCCGTTTTGAATTCGACGAGCACCTCGCCGACCAGCCGCAATTCGCGTTCGGTCTTCGACCACGACTGCACGAGTTCGCCGGTCTCGCCGCCGAGCGCCGCGAACAGTTCGCGCAGTTGCGTCTTGCCGATGGCGTAGGTCGGCGCGACGCACCAATAATGCAGCGAGCCTTTTTTCTTCGCGCGGTCGAGATAGACGCGCCGCAGAAATTCGCGCGCCGCGGCGTAGGTCTTGCCCGCGCGCGTCCCGGCCAGCACCACGG
>PMZC01000263.1 GCA_003170555.1 Deltaproteobacteria bacterium | reverse complement strand
TGTACGCGCCGTTCGGCTCGGGCCAGGTCGCGGTCGTGCACACCATCCCGTGGACCAAGACGGTCAAACAGGACAACGGCGCCAAGAAGAAGGTCCGCGCCGATTCGCTGACCCTCGTTTTTCCGAAACCCGCCGATTACTCCGCCGAAGAACGCGATTGGATGAAAGACCATAAGGCGGACACGCTGATCGTCGCCAAGCTGGATCGCGACGTCTATGAGATCAAGGCCGGCGAAGCCAAGTTCATCGGCGACAAAAACGGCAAACCGATCGCCGCCTGGATCAAGGACGCGCTGCTCTACGGCGATGTGCGGGCGACGGCAAGACGCTAGCGCGAAGTGAAAAGTGAAGAGTGAAAAGTGAAGAATTGAAGGCGCAAGTACGCCCGCTCTCCGTCACTCTTCACTCTTCATTTTTCACTTTTCACTCACCAGAGGTGCACGCCGAACCCGTAGCGTAGGATCACGATCAGCAGCGCGAAGAAGCCGGCGGCCGCCGCGAGGGCGAGGCCGAGGCGGAACATGCGCGTGCGGTGGTCGGCGTCGGCCTGCAGCGAGAAGCGCGGGATGGTGGTCAGCACCGGATGGCCGGCGAACGCGGCGAGGTCGTCGTCGTCGCGGAAGCTGTGATCCAGGTGCTCGGTGACGAAGATCGCGAGCATCCCGAGAAACAGGCCGATCACCATCGCCAGGGCCACCAGCCGCGCGCGGTTCGGTTTGTAAGGTTGCTCGGGAAAGCGGGCGGGGTCGATGATCTTGAACTGCCGGCCCTTCTGCTGGGCTTCGAGTTCGGCCGCCTGCTGCGCCTCCATGTGCTTCTTCTGCAGGTCCTGATAGGCCTCGCGCATCTTGTCGTAGTCGCGCGTGAGCGCCTGCAACTCCTGCTGGATCTGCGGCGACAGCGAGACGCGGGAATTGAGCCCGCCGATCTGCCCCTGCAGCGCCGCGCGTTGGCTGGTCAGCGCGGCGATCGTGCGGGTGGTCGCCTGCAATTGTTCGAACAGCGCACGGTTGACGGCGTTGACGCGATACTGATGTCCGCCGACCGACACCTCGGTGCCGATCTGCGCCTTGAGCTGGGCGATCTTGGCCTTCAGCGCTTTCACGTCGGGATGCTCGGGGGTCAGCGTCTGCAGCGCCTGATTGAGCTGCGCCTCGAGCGACTCGAGCTGCTGTTCGAGCGTCACCATGTCGCCCGAGCCCGAGGAAAACAGCTCGCCCTGCAGTTTGGCCATCTGCGTTTCCAGCAGCACCCGGCGATCCTCCGCCGCGGTGATCTGCTCGCTGACGCTGGTGAGGTCGCGCTGCAGGCGGTCGAGGTTGCGCTCGTTGGAATCCATCTCTTCCGGCAGCGTGCCGATGTGCGCTTGCTTGAACTCCGCGACGCGCTTCTCGGCGTCGTCGAGCTTGGTCTTGATTTCCTTCATCTGCTGTTCGAGGAACTCGGCCGCGGTCTTCGACGACCGGACGCGGTCGCCGACCGTCTCGTCGATGAAGAGCTGCGCCAGGCGGTTGGTCACGGCCTGCACGACCATCGGGTCGGTGCCCATGAAGGCGATGGTGAACGCGTTCTTGCCGTGCTGATCGACCTGCACGTTGCTGCGCATGATCGCGATCAGTTCCTCGGTCGGGCGGTTGGCCATCGCCGGGTAAAGTCCGTAGCTGCGCACGACGTTGAGCAGCATCGATTCGGACAGCACCTGCTCGCGAATCGTCGCCACGCGTTCTTGAATCGAGTCGGAAACCGTGGTGCGCACGATGTCGGAGGGCACGTCGCCCTCGCTGACCAGAATGGTGGTCTGCGCGCGAAAGATGTCGGTCAGGAAATGGCTGCCGATGGCCGTGACGATCGTCAGCGTCACCAGCGGAATGATGATCAGCCATTTGCGATAGCGCAAAATGCCGACGTAATCCTCAATGGCGAAGCGTTTGATTTCCTGGCCGGAACGGGATGCGTCGCTAACCATGGCGATCCTCATTCGGGTGAACCGCGGCGCCCGGTTTGGCCGGCGGACGCGGCGTCTCCATCGGCTGCACGCGCAGCGTTTTCACCGCCATCTTGCGGCCGTTGGGCGCGACGCCGATGGCGGCTTCGATGCGCACCGCGTCGGGGCCCGCCGCCGCCGACAATTGCCGGAACAATAGGCGCAATAGCGCTCCTCTGCCCGACAGCAACGCCCGTCCGCCGTGCGCTTCGACCAGCGTGATGATCGCGGTGTTGTCGTGCACTTCGGTGCGCGGTTCGATTTGCCGGGTTAGATACCCGCGCAGGACCTGCAGATCGGCGACCTGCTTCGGGTCCCAGCGCAGGCGCAAGGTCAACTCGCGCAGGTGCAGCGGCTGCGTGGCGACCACGCGCAGGTACTGATTCCCGCTGTTGGTTTTGGTCAGCGGCAAACCCGGCGGCGCGTACGACGGCTGAAAGCGGATCGGCGGTTCGAAATGCCAGGTCAGGGCCAGGCAGACCAACCCGGTCAGCAAGATCAGCAGATGCGGCCAGATGCGTCGCAAACCGACACCACTCCTTTCCCTTCACCTTATCGAAGGGCGAACCAAAATAGCCGGGCGCGGCGCGAGGCGCAAGACCCCAGCCGCGCGGCGCGCCTGGAAGGGGCCACATCGTTGTGTTACATTGCCGGTCCGTTATTGCTCTTTTTGGGAACTGACATGAAAACGAATTTGATCGCGCTGCTGCTCGTTTCGCTGCTGCTGTTCGGCTTCGCGTGCGCCAAGTCCGGCGACGACGACGATCGCTCGAAAGACGACGATGCCGTCGACGATGATACGACGCTGGACGATGACGCCATCGACGATGACGCGACACCGGATGACGACGCCATCGACGACGACACGACGCCCGATGACGATACCATCGACGATGACACCACGCCGGATGACGACACCATCGACGACGATACGACGCCCGACGATGACACCACGCCCGACGATGACACGACGCCCGACGATGACACGACGCCCGACGATGATACGACACCCGACGACGACACCACCGGCGCGCCGCCGACCGAGCAGATCATCGAACCGGAAAACGACCAGACCTACTACGACCATGAGCAGCCGGTCACCATCGCCGTGACGAACGCCGACACGGTCACCGTGCTGCTCGACGGCGCCGACGTCACCAACGAACTCACCATCACGGCCGACACGGTTTACGGCACGGTCGACGGCGTGACGCTCGGCGACCACACGCTCGCCGCCTCGGTCGAAAACGCCTACGGCTGGGATTCCGACAGCGTCACGTTCCACACCCTGATCAATCAGCCGTACCTCGACCTGACGCTTTCGGCTTACAACGCGCAGGTCGAGACCGACGTGACGCGCGCGGTGCACGTCTACGACGACCAGGGCAACGACGTGACCGACCAGGTGACGATCACCGAAGATGTGCAGCCGCAGACCGGCTTCACGCAGGACGGCGACACCTTCGTCTTCCACGTGCTCGACACGTGGACCTTCTCGGCCGAGTGCGTTTACAACGGCGACACGCTGACCGACACCGAAACGTTTACGTCCTTCGATCACCTCCCCGATCGCATCACGCTGAACCTAAGCGCGCACACGGTGCAGGCGGGCGGCACGATCATCGCCAACACGGCCGTGTTCAACCAGTTCGACCAGGTGCTCGACATCCCGGTCCAAATTACGGTCGAGCCGAGCGACGATGTCACGATCAACGGCAAGCAGATCACTTTCACCAAAGCCGTGCCGCATACGATCACGGTGAATCCGGTCGGCTATCCGGCGGTCACCGCGTCCGACACCGTTACGGTCACGCCGGGGACGCCGCTGGGCATCGACCTGACCGTCAGCGACCACACGATCGACGCCGGCGAGACGATCACGTACACGGTCGATATGCACGACCAGTACGGCAACCCGTGGACTTCGGGCTGGACCATCACGACCAGCCCGACCAAAGGCGTGGTCATCGACACCGCGCATCAGACCATCACCTTCAACAAGGCGGGCGCGTATACGGTCACCGCGAAATTTTACACGCTGCAAGACCAGGAGAGCGTGCAGGTCACCGATCACACGCCGCCCACGCTCGAATGGACGGCGCCGCCGCGCGGCACGTTCACGCAGGCGGCGATGATCACGCTGGAAGGGGTGGTGGCCGATCCGGGCAGCGACGTGGCCTCGCTCAAGATCAACGGCTACAACGTGACGTTCAGCGATCAGGGCCAGTTCTACTATCCGACCACCCTGACGCCCGGCTACAACATTTTCCAGGCGGTGGTGACGGACAACGCCGGCAACGAGGCGAACTACTCGCTCAGCGTGCTGCGCGGCGGCTACCTGGCCAATGACGCCTGGGTGGGCAATTCCGTGGGCGCGCGGGTCAACCAATCGGGGCTCGATGTCGTCGAGGTCATCGCCGAGCAATACCTCAACGAAGAGTTCAACCTGCAGCAAATGGTCTTCGCTTACAATCCGCTGATCGACGAAACGTTCGATCTCGGCGTGATCTCGTGCCACGTGCGCGTCGACGCGACGGACGTGCAGAACGATCCGTTCCAAATCGATCTCCAAACGCGGGACGGCTACCTCCAGGCCATGTTCACGGTCAACCACTTCTCGCTTTCGGTCGCGGCCGACATCGATTGCGGCAGCCCGACGCAGATCACCGGCACGATCAGCGCCGACCAGATCACCGCGTCGCTGCCGATCTACGTGGACGTGAACGCCGGGCAGTTGGAAGTCACGCTGGGGACGGTCGCGCTGAACACCACCAACTTCGTGATCGCCCTGAGCGGCGTCGATCCGGCCCTGGTCGCGCCGCTGACCGCCGCGCTGCTGCCGATCGTGCAGGATATGATCAACCAGATCGTGCAGGAGCAGGTGCCGCCGCTGATCCAGCAGGTGCTGTCCGGCCTCGAACTGAACTACGCGTTCGCCCTGCTCGGCCACACGCTCACCATCGAAGCCGCGTTCCATAGCGTGAACATCACCGAGCCGGGCATCAACCTGTGGATGGATGCGCGCACCACGGCCGACGCGTACGATCCGAACACGCCGACCCTGCTCGGTTCGTTCTTCACCGCGGGTACGCCGCCGACGTTCGGCGCCCTGTCGCCGGGCGGACTGGCGTACGAACTGGGCGCGGCGCTGGCCGACGACGTGCTCAACCAGGCGCTGTACATCATCTTCCGCGCCGGCATCCTGTCGCTGACGCTCGACGAGAATTCAGGCTTCGGCCTCAACCTCACCGCCGGCGAGCTGGAGTTGTTCTTCCCGGGCATCAGCGCGATCTACGGCGCCGACGCGCCGGTGGTCATTCGCACGCACGCGCTGCTGCCGCCGATCATCGACCTGTCGCCGGGCGATGCGGCCACGGTGGAGCTGCAGCTCGGCGAGTTCTTCGTCGACCTGGTGGTGCAGCCGCCGACCAAGGAAGAGACGCCGGTGATGTCGATGGCGCTCGCGCTCAAGGCGCCGCTCACCGTCAACGCCAGCGCGAGCGGCGACGCGCTGCAGTTCACCATCGGCGAGCCGACGGTCAACCTCGACGTGACCTATTCGATGAGCGTGCTGCCGCAGTCGTTCTTCGAAACCTTCGTGCCGATGCTCGTGCAGTTCGTGCTGCCGTACATCAGCAACTTCCTGGACGAGTTCCCCATCCCCGTGTTCGACGGTTACTCGCTGAACATCAAGGAGCTGACGACGATCGGCGCGCTGCACGATTACCTGGGCGTCTACGGCGACCTGGTGATCGAGCCGGTCGACCGGCGGTGACGGCCGCGGCGCCAAGCGCGCGATAGAGGACGCACATGCCCACGGAAAGAAAAAGCGATCCACGGCCCTGGGGCGGCTTTCGCGTGCTGCGCGAAGCGAAGGATTTCAAGGTCAAGGAAGTCATGGTGGCGCCGGGGCGGCGACTCAGCCTGCAATACCATCGCCGGCGCGGCGAGCATTGGTTTGTCGTGCGCGGCCAGGGCGTCGTGACGCGCGGCGAAGAAGAAATTCCCGTGCAGCCGGGCGCGGCGGTGGACCTTCCCGCGGGGACGCCGCATCGCGTGCACAACACCGGCGACGAACTGCTGGTCTTCATCGAGGTGCAGCGCGGCGACTACTTCGGCGAAGACGACATCAAACGCCTGGCCGACGATTTCGGCCGCGCCGACGCACCGCGCGCGAAGAAGAAAACGGGGCACCCTAGTTTACGGTAGAAAGTAATTTCATTTAGAGCTAGACATTAACAATCCGAGCGATGATAACGATAATGAGCAACCAGAGTAGCAGGCACATGAAAAGCGAAATCGCACAAACGATGCCCCTCTTTCCCTATGGCGCTGCCGGAAAGTTGTTCGATATTGAGGAGTGCAAAATCGGATTTCGCTGCCACTTTGAACACCCCCATGGGATGCTTTATCAGGGGGATTCGATTGAGTGGCTTGCGTCCCTTGAGCCAGAATCGGTGGACCTGATTTTTGCCGACCCGCCCTACAATATAAAGAAGGCGGATTGGGATACCTTTGAAAGCCAGGAAGCCTATATCGATTGGGCCTTAAGATGGATCGAGCCTGCATCATCTGCTTTGAAACCCACGGGCTCGCTTTATATCTGCGGGTTTTCCGAGATCCTTGCAGATCTCAAGCATCCGGCTACGCGCTACTTTGCTGGGTGTAGATGGCTTATCTGGCATTACCTCAATAAAGCCAATCTCGGTAAAGACTGGGGGCGATCGCACGAGAGCATCTTGCACCTCCGGAAAACGACAAAGTTTCAGTTGAACCAAGATGCCGTTCGGATTCCTTATGGCAATCACACTCTCAAATACCCGTCGCATCCACAAGCCGTCACTAGCAACTTCGGAAACGGGAAGGACAGAGATGATTGGAAACCACATCCAAAAGGTGCGAAGCCTAAGGACGTGATAGAGATACCGACGACTTGTAACGGCATGGGAGAAAAAACCCCGCATCCAACGCAGAAACCCGAGGAATTACTTCGACGGCTGGTGTTGGCCGCGTCGGCCGAGGGGGATCTTGTCATTGACCCATTTTCCGGTTCGGGCACTACACTTGTCGTTGCCGAACAGCTTGGCCGAAAGTGGGCGGGTTGTGAACTGTCCGCCGAATACAACGGCTGGGCCGTCAAACGCCTGCAAAACGTTAGGCATCTAACTACGGAGAAATGGATCGAGTTTGATCGCAAGACCGCAGCCCATCGTGAGGGAATCAGATGACTCTCAGACAACTCGTTGCTATTGCAGCCGACAAAACGAATTTTGAAACGGTACAAAATTACTTGGACTTCACGGCAAGGTTTCTTGAATTTTTGACCGCTGGTGTCCAGGCGACGATTGTTTCGCAAAACGAAAATCACTATCGCTTCTATCAGTATAAGAGAGATGGCAACTTCAACATCACACGTCCGATCAACTCGGTTTTGATGTACAGCGCTGACGAAATAGATCAAGTGACTGAAAAGTTTTTGCCTACGCTAGAAGATGCGAGGAATATTCACACCGAGGACCATGAGAGCCGTGAGCGACTTAGGAACGCTATTTATACAATCCAACAGTCCATCGGCGCTACTCTCGACGCACTTCCATCAGGCCGGTCAAACACCGCAAGAAAGGTCAATGGTGACCTGTTTGAGCGTCTGATTCTTCTACTCATCCAGCGGCTTGGGATTCAGTGTCGCTCAGGCAACGTTCGTGTCCCGGTCGAGGTCGACGGCAAAATTCTATTCAATATGAACTATCAGCACGATCTGGTCGTCGAAACCGGTGATCTTATCAGGGCCATCGGCTCGGTAAAAACTTCCAGCAAGGATCGACTCGACAAAATCTTCATGGACAAGTTTCTCTATAATCGTATCACTGGAACTGATACCCCGCATTTTGCGATCTGTCTCAACGACGTACAACGAAAACCGGGCAGCGCGAAAAAGAGGTACGCAGTCGGTGCGACGTTTCTCCCCGGTCACTTCAAAGGGTATACGGTCAAACTTAATCCGCTAAACGGAGTTTTTTACTGCGACATTCGGCCTAACATGCAGACGGACCCTTTTCTTAATCAATACATCGACACAATTGACAAACTTTTTTGCTCGGCTTTATGGGAAATGATCGCTTAGCTAATTTGTTCTTTGCTGCCTTAAACAAGGACATTCCGAAAGAAAAGATAGCTCACGGGCCGGCCGGCTTCCCCTTCGGCAACCACACATCGGCGAATCGCGGCGACGGCGCGTAGTGCTGCAAAATCAGCCGGCGCAGCGACTCCGGATAGAAATCAAAAGACGCGTCCTTGATCACCGCGCCGAACCGTTCGGCGGCGACGAGACGCACGACCTGCTTCGATTTTTCCCACATCAATTCGCCGCCGACGTGCGGCGGGCGAAAATAGATCAGGCGGCCGACGATGGGGCGGAAGGCGCCGTAGCCGCGGTAGCTGTCGAGCACCGGCGCGTTTGACGGCACGCGCTCCTGGACGAACCGGAACGCGGCCATTTGCTCGCCGCGGGGGGTCAGCAGGGCGCGGTCGATCGCTTGCGGAACCACGATTTGCAGCAGCACGACGGCGGCCGCCAGCAGCGCCGCCCGTTGTCGCAGCACACGCGCGGCCAGCACGCTGACAAAAAGATGCGGCAGCACGAGCAGGTGATGGAACAGCAGCGACATCGTCAGCGTCTGCGCGCCCGACACCAACAAAAACAAACCGACCAGCAGCGCGCCCGGCTGTCTCATCGCGCGCCAGGCATCGCGCCGCACGACCAGTCGCCCGAGGCCCCACAGGCCGAAGAACAGCACCAGGCCGGCGGTCAGGGCGTACTGCCCGAGGATGCGAAATTTGAACGACCAGTTCAGCGCCGCCGGAATGCCCTGCAAGGCGTTGCCGCTGAGCACGAGCAGTTGCTCCCACGACAGAAACCCCGCCGCGAAGTACGCCGCGAACGCCAGCGCCACCGGGCCGAACGCCAGCAGGCAGAGCGAGCCCAGCGCCCGCAGCCGCCGCCCCAGCGGCCACCCCTGCACGCGGAAATGATAACGCTCGAACATCCATAGCAGCACCAGGGCGAGGTAGATCGTTTTTTGCGTGAACAGGAAATTCAGTCCCAACAGCAGACCCGCGCCGAGCAGCCAACGCCGCGGGGCGCCGCGGTCCGCGTAGACCAGGAAGCACATCACGGCGCCGAGCGCGAGCGGCATGGCCAACGCGTCCGGCCGCATCTCGGACAGGCTGTAGCCGACGAGCGGCGGCGCGAGAAACAGAATCGCCGCCAGCCATCCGGCCGCCTCGCCGCCGACGCGACGGCCGATCCACCACGCCTGCCACACCGTCAGCAGCACCAGGGGAAACAGGAACAGCCGAACCGCGCCAAGCAGGCGGGCCTGCGCGCCGAACAGCGTGAAGAGCGGCGCCAGCAGCAGGTTGTAGACGATCAGGTGGGGGTGCAGGTAATCGCGGACCGGCCACACGCCATGGCGCCAAAGCCAGATGATCTGCACGTTCTCGAACTCGTCGACGTTGAACGGGCCGAACAGCAGCCACCAGACCTGGCGGATCAGCAACAGCGCCAGGCACGCTTGCAGGAAGCGCGTCAACCACGCCGGGGCGCGCGCGAGGTCGGCCGACGTTTCGTTCATGGCGCCGACGTCACTTTCACGATCACCGCCGACGACTCGACCGGCAGCGTGCGATCCCAAAAGGCCAGCGGACCGAGGTCGCGCAACTCGCGCTTGTGCGCCAGCACATGCGGATCGAGCACCTCGCCCGCCAGCGGCGTGAACCAGCGCGTGCTCTTGTACCGCAACTGGTAGTGGGCGCGCCGGCCCAATTCGCTCAACGAACTCTCGACCGTGCGCTTGTGCTGCAGCGCGCCCCAAAAATCGGTGAAGGCCAGCACGTCGCCCGCGCGCAGGTCGGAGAAATCGCGCAGCGGCCGCACATCGCGCCCGGCCCAATACGGCAGCAGATACGCGTCGTCCGACCACACGCGATCATGCGGCCCGGCGATCCGCGCCAGCGCCTGCCCCGCGTCGGCGATTTCCTTCCACCGGTTTTGCTCCGCGTCCACCCACTGATTCGAGATGAGCAGGCCCGTCAGCACGGCCAGCGCGGCCAGCCCCGGTTTCAACCAACGCGGCGGCGGCAGATGCGCCCAGCCCACTGCGGCGAGCACCGCGACGTAAGGCAGCAGCGCAAGCTGATAACGCGCGGTCCACCGATTGCTCACGCTGATGATCGACAGGTAGATGATCATCAGCGCGGCCAACACCCACAACGCTTTCCGCGATTCGCGCTCGCGCCCGAGCGCGTAAACGCCGAGCGCGCCGAGCAAAAAGACCGGCCAAGTGACGACCACCGGCATCGTGGCGATGGTCAGCGCGAACCAGGCGGAGAATTGCGCGACCGTGATCCAATTGAACAGCCGGTCGTAGTTGCCGAATCGTTCGGGCCCGAAACTCAGCGCCCAAAAAACCGGCACGAGCCACGGCAGCCCGCCGAGCAACGCGAGCGGCAGATCGCGCCGGCCGCCGCGCCGCAGATGGCGCAGCCAGCACCAACCCAGCACCACCGCCAGTACGATGGCGTCGTACTTGATGCACGACGACACCGCGCCCCAGAACGTGGCCCATTGCAAATCGCGCCCGCGGCCGCCGTCGACGTAGGCGAGCAGGTAGTAAATCGCCGTGAAGTTGAAGACGACGAACAGCGTCTCGGCGCGCACGTGCGCATCCCAGAACACCGAGAGCGGCGCGACGGCGAAGAACAAACCCGCGGCCAGTCCCGCCCAGCGATCGCCGGTCAGCCGCGTCGTCAGCCGCGCCAGCACGAACACGACCGCGCCGGACGCCGCCGCGCTGATGATCGGCCCCGCGGCGAACGGATCGCTCGTCAGGCGCGCCACAAGACCCGCCAGCCAGGCGAAGGTCGGCGGCCAGTTGCCGGCGGTGACCAGCGACATACGCGCCCACCAATCCGGCAGTTGCGCGCGCAACGCATCCGCATGCCAGAATAGGATCGTCAGCCCGAGATCGTCAGATCCCAAGCCGATCGGCCGGTAATGCAGATAGAGCGCGAGCCGCCAGCCGCACGCGATCAGCGCCGCCAGCCACAGCTCCCAGCGCCGCGCCCAGGCCATCTCAGGTCCCGCGCCGCGCGGTCGGCGGCGCCGCACGTCCGCCCGCCAGCCGCGCCAGCCACGCCCGCAGCGCCAAATGCAGATAGGTCAGACCCATGCGGAAAACCGAGAACGTGCTGCTGCCGCGCCGGCGAAAGGCGTAGACGGTCGGCGTTTCCTCGACCCGCCGGCCGTGCATCGTCGCCTTGATGACCAGCTCCGGCGAAATCGCGAAGTCGTTGTGCGACAGCGTGATCTCGTCGAGCAGCGAACGGCGGAACGCGCGAAAGGCGTTGGTCGAGTCGTGGACCGGCAGCCGCAGCAGCCAGCGCGCAAAGAGCGAAAACGCGCGGCTGCCCAGCGCTTTGCCGCCGCCCAGTTCGCCGTAGCTCGCGCCGTGGATCGCGCGGCTGGCCACGACCAGATCGGCCCCGTCGATCAGCCGGCGGCGCATTTCCCAGATGTCGGCGAGGCGATCGGAGCGGTCGGCCATCACCCACGCCACGAGCGGATGCCGCGCCCGGCTGACGCCCAGCTTCAGCGCCGCGCCCATGCCGCGGTTCGTCGGGCCGGCGACCAGCGACAACCACGGCCGCCGCTCGGTCTCGCGCCGCACCAACTCCGCCGTGCCGTCGGTGCTGCCGTC
>PMZC01000021.1:6198-6441 GCA_003170555.1 Deltaproteobacteria bacterium | reverse complement strand
CGAGCATATTGGTGGCGAGGTTTTTTTTCATCGACCGCTCCTCCGGCGAGCATGGTAGCAAAAGACGGGGAGCGACGCACGGGCGATTCCGTAGGGGCAGGTCTCAGACCTGCCCCGGGCGGGTCCAAGACCCGCCCCTACGAGACGATCATTTTATGTACCGCCCGATGATCGGCTGCAACTTCTTTTTCGTCGCTTCGGGAATCACGTTCCGGTCGGTGACAATGGCGACGGCCAGCGCGT
>PMZC01000021.1:0-6123 GCA_003170555.1 Deltaproteobacteria bacterium | reverse complement strand
CTTTCCAGCAGTCGTAGTCGGTGACCAGCGCGAGCGACGCGTAGCACAGCTCGGCCTCGCGGGCGAGCCGCGCTTCGGTGTAGTTGGTCATGCCGATCACATGGAAACCGCGCGCGCGATAGGTTTCGCTTTCGGCGCGGGTCGAAAACTGCGGGCCTTCCATGCACACGTAAGTGCCCTTCCAGTGCATCTTGATGCCGAGCTTCACGCCGGCGTCGTACATCTGTTTCGCCAGGCTGAGGCAGATCGGGTCGCCGAACCCGACGTGCGCGACGATGCCCTCGCCGAAAAAGGTGTCGACGCGGTGGCGGGTGCGATCGAAGAGTTGATCGATGACCACGATGTCGCCCGGCTTGAACTCTTCCTGGAGGCTGCCGCAGGCGCTGACGCTAATCACGTGCGTGACGCCGAGCATCTTCAGCGCACAAATGTTGGCGCGGTACGGCACTTCGGTCGGCGTGAAGCGATGGCCCCGGCCGTGGCGCGGCAGAAACACCACCGGCACGCCCTGCACCTCGCCGGTCACCAGCTTGTCGGCCGGCGGACCGAACGGCGTGTCGATCGATACTTCCTTGACCTGGTCGAGTCCTTCCATCGCATATAGGCCGCTGCCGCCAATGACGCCGATCTTCGGTTTCATGAGTTACTCCTTATTCACCACAGAGGCACAGAGATCACAGAGCCGGAAGGAATATTTTTTCTGTGTTCTCTGTGTCTCTGTGGTGCACATTGCAGCTATCCCTCAATCAATTCGACATTCGCGCGCGGCACGATGGCGCGTTCGCCGTCGAAGTCGACTTCGAGTACGCGCGCTTTCGAGCCCGACTCGAGGATGCGCGGCTCGGGCGGCAACGCGCTCACCACGCCGATACGCCCGAAGTGCGGCATGCGAATCACGCGCACCGGGCTGCCGATATCGAGCGCCGACACATGCTCCTTGCCCGCGACGCTGGTGTCGACCGGCGCGTCCATCGGAATGACCACCTCCGGCCGAATGACGCCGGCGCGGATTTGCGTCGCGCCGTTGATGCAGGCGAGCCGGCCCACTTTCGACTTGAGCAGGTCGAAGGTTTTGCCCGCCATGTTGATGTCGCCGAAACCTTCGGTGACGATCAGCGTGATGCCCAACCGTTCGGCGCCGGTGATCGCCACGCCGAGATCGTAGCCGAGCAGATCGCGCAGGTCTTTGTCGTCGAACCCGCCGGTCACCACGCCGCGTACGCCGCTCTTGATCGCCTGGTGCAGCGCCGCGGCCGTGACGCGACTGCCGCCGACGATCACCTTGCCCGCCATGTCCGCGCGAATGAGTTCCGGCGTGAGTTGCTGGTCGGGCGTTTGGCAGGCGAGCATCAGTTCGCCGTTCGTTTCGCCGCCGACGCCGAAGATGCCCTGCACGAACGAAGCCCACGTTTCCACCACGCAGCCTTCTCGTTCGCGAATTTCGACCACCTTGCCGGAAACGTACGCGCGTACTTCCACCGGCAGCGACGGCCCGCGCAGCAGCACCTGGCCGGTGACTGAATTGACTTTCTCGATCGTGCCGGTCATCACGGCGGCGGCCTGGCTTTTGAACATGCCGAAGAAGCTCTTGGACCGCGCGATGATCTCGCCTTCGCGCACCGCGTCGCCTTCCGGCCGGATCATGTGCGCCGGCACTTCGGACGGCTCGACGTTGAGCAGGTTGGCGATGTTCATCAGCTTGGCTTCGCCGGGTAGGTCGGTGCGCGCGACGACTTCGTCCGGCCCGACGAGCTGGCCGACGCGAACCAGCACGTTGCCCTTCAGCGGCAGGATGCGGCTTTTGCGCACCAGTTGCTGCTCGGTGACTTTCAATCCGGGGGTATAGGTATGAGCCACGGCGCGCTCCTAAACCAATCGTTCTTCGGGATAGATTTTCCACTCGCGCATCCACGACTTCAACGCGCGCAGGCGCTGGTCGAGATTCTCCGGTATCGCGAGCGGACGACCGCGGGCGTCGAGCAACAAGCCGACCGTGCCGCCCCAGACCGTCGTCTCGATGGCGGCGCCCGAACCGCGGCCGAGGTCGAAGCCGCGTGCGGGCTTGGCTTTGAACAGCGCTTCCTCGCCGTCGCCGAGCGGAATGAACTTCACCTGGCCGAACGCCAGCGCGCCTTCTTCGACCTTGCCGCCGGGCAGTTCGACGCGGTAGGTGAAGCACTCTTTGCCTTCCTTGCCTTGTCCCGCCGCGGCGACGCACGTGCCCAGGTAGATCAAACAATCCTTGGTGAAGACTTCGGTCGCCGCCTGCGGATGAACTTCGGCCAGCACGCCGAGGTGCGGCATCATGAAGATCGAATCCTTCGCCAGGCGCGTGACGCCCTCGGGCGCGAAGGCGTCGATCAGCATCATCGCCGTCTGGCTCA
The DNA here is from genome assembly GCA_003170555.1 of Deltaproteobacteria bacterium. GTDB lineage: Bacteria > Lernaellota > Lernaellaia > Lernaellales > Lernaellaceae > FEN-1099. The sequence continues at coordinate 3,739 of PMZC01000021.1, read as the reverse complement.
TGCGCGGCGCGTGCGAGAGGACGCCGCCCGACGCGACCAGCAAATTGAGCGTCATCATGTTGATCAGCGTTTCGCCGGCGGCGCTCTGCTCGAAGGTGTCGCCGATGGTGCGCTGCTGCTGCACGCCCTTCAACCGTGTGGCGAAGCTCTTGTGATGGATGAACGCCAGCCGCAGCGCCTCTTTCGCGATGGCCTGCTCGAAGATGAGTTCCTCGATCGTCTGCGGAATCGTCGTCGGACGGATCATCTTGTTCTTCACGCGGTTGCGCAGGTCGCGCTCGTCCATTTCGAACGGCGCCCAGCGCATCACCATCGGCAGCCCGGCTTCGGCGAAGACGTTGCTGATCGAGTAGCTCATGCCCAGGTTCGCGCTGACCGTGCGGTTGAACACGCCGTCGAACACCGAGAAAACGTCGGTGGTCGCGCCGCCGATGTCCACGCCCACCGCGTTGATGCCCTGGGTGTCGGCGACGCGCTTCAAGATATTGCCCACCGCGCCGGGCGTCGGCATGATCGGCGCGTCGGTCCATTCCATCAGCTTGCGATAGCCGGGGGCCTGCGCCATGACGTGTTCCATGAACAGGTCGTGAATTTTCTCGCGCGCCGGGCCGAGGTTTTCGCGTTCGAGCACCGGGCGCAGATTGTCGACGATGTACAGATCGGTCATCGCGCCCAATTCATTTTTTATCTGCTCGCGCGCATCCTTGTTGCCGGCGTAAATGACCGGCAGCTTGTAGCTGGCGCCGAGGCGAGGTTTCGGGTCGGCCGCGGCGATGAGCTCGGCCAGTTCGACCACGTGGGTCATCGTGCCGCCGTCGACGCCGCCCGACAAAACGATCATGTCCGGCCGCAATTGGCGGATGCGTTCGATCTGCTCGTGCGGCAGGCGCTTGTCGTTGGCCGCGATGACGTCCATCACGATCGCGCCGGCGCCCAGGGCCGCGCGTTCGGCCGATTCGGCGGTCATCTTACGCACCACGCCGGCGACCATCATTTGCAGGCCGCCGCCCGCGGACGAAGTGGAAATGTAAATGTCCGTGCCCTCGGTTTCGGTGGCGGGGGTGATGATGCGGCCGTGATCGTCGATCAGCCGGCGGCCCGCCAGTTCGCCGACCTCCGCGACGGCGTTGAGCACGCCCATCGTCACGTCTTCGAACGGCGCCTCGACGGTGGTCGGCGCTTCGCCACGGTGGGTTTGGCGATACTCGCCGCCGATCTTCTGAATGAGGATCGCCTTGGTGGTCGTGCTGCCGCAGTCGGTGGCCAGGATCACCTTGATCTGCGCCGGATCAATGCTCATCGGACTTTTCTTCCCCCACGGTTGATTTTTGGCGGCGGAACCGGCCGAAGAACCCGCGCCCGCGCGGATGTTCCGCTTTCCATTTGTTGACGCGCCGCTGCTGATCGGCCTCAATTGCTTCGATGGCGGCGATGATCGCCTCGACGCTGCCGCGCCGTTCCAGCATCTTGGCGAAAGCGTCGTACGATGGCCAGTCGAAGATACCGCGCACAATCGGTTCGAAGAAAACCATGGTCTGCGCGCCGATGAAATTGAGCGGCCGCGCGGTTTCGAGAAACAGGATGGCGGGCAGGGCCAGGCCGTGGCGGCAAATGCGCTGGGCGAACTTGTCGATCAACTCGCGCTCGCGCTCGGACGGCGCGAAGTCCGCGGCGCGTTCCATGGCGAAGGCGTTTTTCCAGCCGCTCATTTCTCTTCCTTGACCACGTGCCGGTTGACGAACTCCATCACCGCCTCGCGGTTTCGTGAGAAGCGCAGAAACAGGCCCCGAAACACTTCCAGCCGGCTGGGAAAAGCGAACGGCGACAGCAGCACGCCGTGCCGGTCGGCCTGCGCGCGTTTGATCTCGCGCCACGACTTGCGCCGCCGAAGCAGTAGGCCGCGCACCTCCGCGCCTTCCTCGTCCAGCGTCAGGAACGTCGGCAGAAACCACTGGCGGTTCGCCGCCAGCACGATCAGCACGCCGAAGCCGACCCAGTAAAATCTCCCCGTCGTCAGCCACATCGCCGCCGCGATCAAGGCGACGAAAAGAAGCACAATCCAGTTGCCGCCCGGTTCTTCCCGTACCGGATGACTGACCCACTGCAGCTTCGTCGGCGGAGGCGCTTGATCGATCAATGCTTTTCATTCCCGGCCGGTGACGCGGGAAAGGTAGCCGAGCAGGGGGGGAGTGTCAATCGGAATGCGGAGTGCGGAGTGCGGAATGCGGGTTTTCCATGCACTCGCGGGCTTGATGTTCGGGCGGTCTTGCTCTACACCTTGCGCCAATGAGCGACCTGAATGCACCGAAGCTGGCCAAGTGGCCGTTCTTCCTCGGCGACGCCCTGCTCCTGGGCATGGCCTGTTTCATCACCTATCAGAGCAAGCCCGCGCTTGGGCATTGGGAACTGTGTTTTGTCGTCCTGTGCGTCGTGGGCGGCGCGCTGCTGGGGATCGCGCCTTTCCTGCTCGAATACGACGCGCTGGTCAAACTGACCGAGGCGGACGCCCTCACCACCGCCGTGTCCCAACTGCATAACCTCGAGGGCATTGCCGCCCAAATCAGCGGCGCCACCAGCCGGTGGCAGGACGCGCAGGACCAAGCCGACAAGACCGCCCTCTCCGCCCGTGAAATCGCCGACCGCATGACGGCGGAGGCGCAGGCCTTCACCGAATTCATGCAGAAGGCCAACGACAACGAGAAGGCCACCCTGCGGCTCGAGGTCGAGAAGCTGCGCCGCGCTGAGGCCGACTGGGTCCAGGTGCTAGTGCGGACGCTCGATCACGTCTTTGCCTTGCACCAGGGCGCGCTGCGGTCCGGCCAGCCTGGCCTGATCGAGCAATTGGGCAACTTCCAGAACGCCTGCCGGGATGCCGCGCGCCGCGTCGGGCTGGCGCCTTTCGCGGCGAATGAAGCCGAGCCGTTCGACGCCCAGCGGCATCAGTTGCCCGAAGCAGCCGCCCCGCCGGCGCCGAACGCCGTCGTCGCGGAAACCATCGCGCCAGGTTACACCTACCAAGGCCGATTGATCCGGCCCGCGCTGGTGCGCCTGCGCGAAACCCCACCGGCCGTGGCCGCTCGATAGTACGGTATAGGCTCCACCCTGTCATACGACGTGCCGTTGGGGGACTGGAAGCCTGTGCAGCCAATAGGTACTGCGACATAAGCCAACTGCACTTGCGGCAACACGCTGGTCCTCAGTTCCGCGGGTATGTCACTCCGTCGGCTCTGGCCGTTAATGAACTGGGCCAGGATTGAAACGGGGAGACGAGGGCTGACTACGGAGGAGCTATTGAATTAGACGACTCCAAACTGGAGCACGCCATGCTCAGTCTCCATAGCCTTTCGGCATTCATTGTTTCCCGGACAAAGCAGGACAACCGGATGACGGGACTATAGGACTTCAGGCGGTGTCGCTGCCGCCCCCGGTCTCGTGGTCCAGTGGTCTCGTGGTCTCGTGGTCGGCACCGTGGCGCTCCATTGCCTTTCGGCGTTCTGCCCCCCGGCTTCGGCATGATGAGCCTCTCACCCATGAGCCGGCACGGCAGAGTCTCCATTGCCTTTCGGCGTTCTGCCCCCCGGCTTCCAGTCGCACAGCATAGCCGCCCAGTCCTGGCCTGAACCTGGTCTCCATTGCCTTTCGGCGTTCTGCCCCCCGGCTACTGGGAAAGGAAAAGACCATGATGAACGAGGACACACTAGAGTCTCCATTGCCTTTCGGCGTTCTGCCCCCCGGCTTC
>PMZC01000199.1:9922-14423 GCA_003170555.1 Deltaproteobacteria bacterium | reverse complement strand
GTGCACGACCAGCGGCTCGGTCAGCACGTCGCCGACGCGCAATCGCGGATCGAGCGCGCCCGCCGTGTCCTGCCAGATCATCTGCACGCGCCGCCGCAATTCGTGGGCCGCCGCGCCGGTCGCCGCGTGGACATCCTGCCCGTCGATCAGCACGTGGCCCGCGTCCGGACGATGCAGGCCGATGATGATGCGGCCCAGCGTGGATTTGCCGCAGCCCGNNGGCGTGTCGAGCAGGCCGAGGATCGAGAGCAGCGTGGATTTGCCGCAGCCCGACTCGCCGACCACGCCGAGCCGCGCACCGGCTTCCAGCGCGAAACTCACCTCGTCGACCGCGCGCACGTCCGGCCCGCTCGCGAACAGCCCGCCGGGTCGCGGAAAGCTTTTGCTGACGCGGTCAACGACGAGCAGGGTCATCGCGCCCTCACGTGTCGAAGAGAATGCGCACGACCAGCCCGTCGGCCGTCGGCTCGATGGCCAGCCCGTGGTAGGTCGTCGCTTTGATGGTCACGTGCCTTTTGCGCACCGGCTGCAAGGTCATAACGCCGACCGCGCCGGCGTCGCCGATCGGCGTTACCGTCGCGTCCACCGGCAGCAGACCTTCCAACTCGCACCACACGAGCGCTTCGTTCAGCCAGCGCACGAGCAATTCTTCGCGGTCGAGCGCTTCGATGCGCAACGGGCGCGCGACCGGCGGCGCGGCGCGATCGGGCTCGCCCAGTTGCGCGGCCAGCGCGAGGGTCGCTTCGCGCAGTAGTTGGGGCCAATCGGCGGCGGTGATTTCGAGACGAAGGTCGGCCGTGTGCGGCAGCTCGCGCCAGGGCATCGTCAGGCGGACGCGAGCAGCGCCGGCCAGTACTCGCGGTGGTTGCGGATCACATTGGCCACGACCTTGTCGACGCCGAGCGGGTTGAGCGGCTCCTGGCGCAGCCACGCCGGGTCGGCATGCCCGTCCAGCATCACTTCCAGCGTGCGGCGGACGCTGCTGGTCAGGCCTTTGATGTGATAGCCGCCTTCGAGGGTGACCACCAGCCGCCCGTCGCAACATTGGTCGGCCAGCTCGATGAGGTGGTGCGTCATCGCGCCGAAGCCGGTCGGCGAAACCTGCATGCCGCCCAGCGGGTCGCCTTCGTAGATGTCGTAGCCCGCGCTGATGAGAATGAGATCGGGCCGGTACGACAACGCGATCGGTTTGATCACGCGCTCGATCAGCGCCAGGTAATCGCCGCTGCCGTAGCCGGTGTTCAGCGGCATGTTCACCGTGTAGCCCTCGCCCTCGCCGCGCCCGATTTCCTGGAACGCGCCGGTGCCCGGATAGTACGGGTATTGGTGCGTCGAGATGTAGAGCACGGCCTTGGTGGTTTCGAAGCTGTGCTGCGTGCCGTTGCCGTGATGCAAATCCCAATCGTAAATCAGCACGCGCTTACAGCCGTGGCGGCGCAGCGCGTACTCCGCCGCGATCGCCACGTTGTTGAAAATGCAAAAGCCCATCGCGCGGTTTTTCTCGGCGTGGTGTCCGGGCGGGCGAACCGCGGCGAACGCGTTGCGCACCTGGCCGGCGAATACCGCGTCAACCGCCGCGAGCAGGCCGCCGGCCGCCAGCAACGACGCGCGATAGGTGAACGGACAGGCGGAGGTGTCGGGGTCCAGCCGCAGATAATCGCCCTCCGTGCTCTCGACCAGCTTGATGTAATCGCGGCCGTGCACCCAACCGAGTTCCTCGTGCGTGGCCTCGCGCGGCTCGACGAAGGTCAACCGGTCGGCGAATTCGTCCTCGACCATTTGATAGATCGACTGCAAACGCAACGGACTTTCCGGGTGGTATTCGTCGATCACGTGCTGGAGATAAAGCGGATGCCGCACGAAGCCGGCGCCGGGCATAAGGACCTCCTGACGTTGCGGCCATTATCGGCAAAGAGGCCGGGGTGTCAATCAATAGGCTCAATCTTGGAATGTCGGCGGCAGAACGTTTGCATTGCGATTCCCGCGCGCCACTGACACGCGGAGCTCGAATGAAAACCGCGAATTGGCGCGAATGAACGCGAATCCAGACCTTTTAGCGTCTATTAGCGTAAATTCGCGGTTAAGAAATTATTCTAATTCATAGTTCGATGCGGGGCCGCGGCGAGTTTTCATCCGTTATCTACCGCGCTTGCAGATACCGATCCAAAAACGCGGCCATCTTCGGGTAGGCGTCGAGTTTGTTCTTCAGCTTGGTCAGGCCGTGGCCTTCGTCATCGTAGAGCAGAAATTCGACCGGCTGCCGGCGCGCGCGCAGGGCGTCGACGATCTGCCGCGCTTCGGTCACCGGCACGCGCGGGTCGTTCGCGCCGTGGATCACCATCAGCGGCGCACGGATGCGATCGACGCGGTGGATCGGGCTGAGGCGGCGCAGCAGTTCGCGATCGTGCGCCAGGCTGCCGTATTCCGCCTCGCGCTGCGCCCGGCGATACGGCGCGGTCTGTTCGAGGAACGTCTCGAAGTTGGCGATGCCGACCACGCACACGCCCGCGGCGAACAGGTCGGGGTATTCGGTCAGGCCCGCCAGCACCATGTAGCCGCCGTAGCTGCCGCCGAACAACGCCAGGCGCGCCGGATCAACCTGCGGGACATTTTTTTTGAGGAACGTGACCGCCTCGGCCATGTCGCGCACGGCGTCGAGGCGTTTGCCGACGTCGTCGAGGTGCGAGAACGTCTTGCCGTAGCCGGTGCTGCCGCGCACGTTCGGCGCGAACACGGCGTAACCGCGATTGAGGAAATACTGCACGACGGAGCTGAAGTCCGGCCGCGCCTGTCCTTCCGGTCCGCCGTGCATCGCGATCAGGCACGGCGCCTTTTTGTCGGCGGGCAAATTCGGCGGCAGGTACAAGAGCGCCGGAATCCGCAGCCGGTCAAACGACTCATAGACCACCGGCCGCGGCTGGACGAAGCCGGCGACCGGCACGCCGCCGGTGCTGGAAAAAGTGAGCCGGCGCGCGTCGCCGGTGGCGGTATCGGCCACGTAGATATCCGCCGGCTGCGCGGCATTGGCGAAGGTGAGCGCGATGCGGTCGCCGTTCGGCGAAAGGGCGGCGCCAAGCAGCACGCCCTCCGGCATTTTCACCGGCGGCAACGGTTTACGTTGCAATTGATCGCTCATCGCAATTTTGGAATAGCCGTTCACGTTCAGCACGTAGGCCATCGTGACGCCGTTGCGCGAAAACGCGAGCGCCTCCGCGTCCCACGGCCCGTCATCGAGGTACTCGATCTTCGCCTGCGGAACGTTGAAGAACGCCAGCTTGGTGAAATCGCGGCCGAGGTTGGTGACGAGGTAGAACCCCTCCTTCTGTCGCGCGCTGAACGGCCACCGCACCTCGTCGTACGTCGCCCAGCCCGGGTGCTTGGTGAGCAGCGCCGGCGGTTTGGCGGGCGCGGTGAGGTCGACCAAATAGAGGTTGTTGTTGTAGCTCGACTCGACTTCGGAGACCACGAGGTAGTCGCCGCCCGGGCTGAACGCGACCGGTTCGAGGTAGGCGTCTTTCTGCATGACCAGGCGTGAAGCGCGCGACGCCACGTCCAGCACATACACGTCGAACGCGGCGGGGTTGCGCGTGTTGGCGCGATAGGCGAGCAGCTTGCCGTCGCGGCTCCAGGCGCCATACGCGAAGTTGGCCGTGTCCGGGCCGGTGAGTTTTTCGATGCGCGTGCCGTCGGCGTTCATGAAGTAGAGCTGGCTGCGCTCGTCGCCGCTCTGGGCTTTGGCAAAAAGAATCAGGTCGGCGTCGCTCGGCGAGGGCACGGCGTAATCCACTATGTCGTCGAAGTACGTGAGCTGCTGCGGATACCCGCCGGCCGCGTCGACGCGCCACNNACTGCGCGCTGCCGGTGATGTTCGTGCGGTAGATCAGCGCCTTGCCGTCGGCCAGCCAGCGCGCGTCGAACGCCTGCCGGATTTGCAGATACGCCTCGATCGGATACGGCGGCCCGTGCACCACCNNCCAGCAGCAGCGCGGCGATCGCCGCCACGAAAAGAACTCGCTTCATCCGCCACTCCTAATCAGACAGGAAGACAGGATTGGACAGGATCGACAGGATTTGGGCAAGGGGGTCGCTACGTTCGAATCGCTGCGCCTCACGGCATCCACGGCGCGCGGCGGTGCGGATGAACGAAGAACGGTCTGAAGAACGGGCGTCGCACGCCGCTCGGCGTCGTACGTAACTCCGGAAGATCAGTGGAACGACCTCACTCGCGCGCGTTTCGCCGCGTTGTTCGCCGACCACCAGATTAACGGATCGGTGACGATGCTCTACGAAACCAAGGTCACGGTCGCGCCGCTGCGCTGACGCATCGCGCCGCACGAAACCGCGCCAGCTTTTACCGCCGCCGCGAATGTCTTACACTTGCCCGTCCGCCGATTCGGCGGCGCGCGGAGCGGTGAATGAGCGAACGAAGCGAGCGGCTGGCCCGACACGGCGTGCTGTTTTTGATGCCGCGCGATTTGTATCGCGGCTGGCCGGTCGGCAC
>PMZC01000199.1:0-9908 GCA_003170555.1 Deltaproteobacteria bacterium | reverse complement strand
GCCGAATACGTGCAACGGCTGGCGCGACACGCGGTGATCGGCATCAGCGTCGTCTCGCCGCTCGTCGCGTTCAACACCGAGCTCACGATCCGCCTGATCCGCCGCCACAACCCGACGGCGACGATCATCCTCGGCGGCCACCACGCCACGTTCTTCGCCGAAGAATGGCTGGCGCGCGGCGCGGATGTGATCGTGCGGCGCGAGGGTGAACGCACTTTCCAGCAGGTCGTGCGCGCGCTCGCGGCGGACCAATCGCTCGCCGACCTCGCGGGGATTTCAATTCGCGATGAAAGCGGCGCGATCCGCCATCATCCCGATGCGCCGTTCGTCGAGAACCTCGACGATTTGCCGCTGCCGAATTGGGACCTCATGGACTTTTCGTTGTACCGCCTGCGGCTGATTCCGGGCGGTCCACCGGCGAGCATCGAAACCTCGCGCGGCTGTCCGAATCAGTGCGCGTTCTGCGCGGCTTCGGCGATGTGGCTGGGCCGCCAACGTTTTCGCACCGCGGATCACGTGCTCGCCCAACTCGAGCAGTTGCACGCGCGCGGCGTCGAGCAGTTGTTCATCGCCGACGACAACTTCGGCCAGCATGCGGAACGGGACGCGCGCATTTTCGAGGAGATTCTGCGCCGCGGCTACCGCTTCGGCATCATGGCGTTGGCGCGCGCCGACCTCGCGGCCGAGCAGCCGGAGTTGATCGCCCTCGCCGCCCGCGCCGGGCTGAAAATGGTGCTGGTCGGCTTCGAGTCGACGCAGCAGGAAGCGCTCGATCAATACCGCAAGAAGCTCAAGTGCGATCTGCGCGCCGCCGACTTCCGCCGCATCTACGACGTCTATCACCGCCACGGCGTGTTTGTGTACGGCCTGTTCATTCTCGATTCCTACCTGCCCGCCGCGCGCTCGAACGCTTGGGCGGAGTACCGCGGCTTCAAGCAGATCAGCGACTTCGCCAGCCTGCAGAGCTTCGTCCCGATGCGCGGCATTCCCGCGCTCGATGAAATGCGGGACGCGGGCTATCAGATTCACGACACGTTTTACCGCGACCGCTTCACGCCGGGCTTCCGTCGCGGCGGCGCGGCGCAGAGCCTGAGCTTCGCCGCGCTGAACGTGTACGACCTGCTGCGGCCGGCGAGCCTGCGCCGACTGTGGAGCCGCGACTTCACCACGCGCTCGATTTTCCGCTCGTTGTATCGCGGGCTGCTCGCCGACGCGCGCAAGATTACGCCGCTCGGGTTGCGCGCGTTTCTCATGGCGCTGCTGCGTATCGGCGCGCCGGAGATGCGGCGGCGGAAATTGATGGAAGCGGCGCTGACGACTTATCGGTTGCCGACGACTTGATCGTTCACGACTCGGCGGGTTTCGTATCGTCCGCTTCGCCGGCGGCCGGCGGCGGCTTTTGCTCTTCAGTCGCCGGCGGACGATCAACCTTGCCTTCAGCTTCTTCGACCGCGCCGCGCGTCAGATGCCACCGAAACAGCAGACCGACGGCCGGCGGAATGAGTCCGATCGGCGCAAGAATCAACAGGAAGAGCAGCCAGTGATTTAGGCCCGGCCACAGCGCGGCGATCAGCTTGGGCGGCGACGCGGTCCAACTCGCCACTTGTTTGAGCGGCTGGAAAAACGCATCGCGTCCGCCGCCGGGCAACAGCGACTTCAACGAATTGGGCGCGCCCGCTGCGGCCAGGCCGAGCGGCGAAATGTTGGTCGGTTCGCCGACGCGGCTCAGCACCGCCTCGTGCGCCGCGTTGGCCAGCGAGATCGTCGCGACAAAGAGGAAGCCGGCGAGCAAGATCAGGCGAATCAATCCGACGCGCATGCTGAACAGGTGGACCTCGGCGAAAAAGCCCAGCCCCATCCACCACGCGATCCAAAACGGCAGCGTGTCGCCGGCGTCATAACCCGAGATCGGCGTCACTGTGCGCGCCACGGCCCGCATCCCCACCGCGATGAAAAAGGCGATCAGCAGCAGGCGCGTCGTGCCGCCGGCGTCGGGGTCGCGCAGCAGCGCCCACGCTCCCAACACGCCGACGAACAGCAGCGGACACCAGATGAACACGCCGTAGAAAATCACTTCGCGCAGCGGCGCGGGCAACTCGCGCGCCAGGGCCATGCTCATCGGCATCGGCCCGTCGGAAAACAAAAAGAAGTGGAGGCCGGACCACACATAGCGCGAGGTCGATTGCGCCAGTAAAGCCGGCGACCAATATTCGCCGCGCAGATACGTCCAGAGCGGCGCGCCGCTCGGCGCATTCCACCAACCGCCCCAGGCGGTTTCGTTGTACCAGGCGAACAGCAAACCCAAGATCGACAACGGCAGCAGGAACGCCAGCGCGTAGCCCGGCCGCCCGACGATCCGCCGCACATGCGCCAGCGTCCACAATAGAAAGAGCGGCAGCGTGACGAATTGTTCGTCGCCGAGCAGCAACGACAGGCCCAGCCCCGCGCCGAGCAGAAAGCGCAACGAAACGCGGCGATCCTTGGCCTCGATGCGCAGCAGCGCGTAAAGCATCAGGCTGATCGCCAGCAGACCGAACGCCGGCGACGCCAGCCGCGCACCGTACGCCCACACCGGCGACGCCGCGGCGATCAAGAAGGCCATCGCGATCGACGACCGCGTCCGCAGGCCCAGCGACCAGCCGCACAGACCCAGCAGCAGCACGGCCGTCGCCGCCGCGGCCGCCGCCGCCAGCGAAGTGACCTGCGCCGCCAGCCCGCGCGGATGGGCCGGATCGTCGTTCTGCGTCCGGCCGATCACGCGCCCGAGCACGTAGAACGGCAGCGCACACACCGCGACGCCCGGACGTCGCCGCGCCGTCGCCGGATTAGCCGCACCCGCGTTCGGCGGCGCGAGATACGGCGCGAGGTTGGTCGTCCCGTGCGCCAGCGCTCGCGTCTGCGCGTAATTTTCGCGCTCGACGTTGGTCGGCAAACCGCTGACCCCGAGCGCGAACCACAGCGCCAAAACGAGCCAAAGCAGATATTGTCGCCAGGGGATCTTCAATGGGCCGCAAGGTAGCACGATTCGCGCGTTGTTGCGTAGGGGCCCGCTACTCCTGTACCTGTTCCGCCGCTTCTTCGGAGCTCATCAGCAGGTCGAAATCGAGCAGGCCGTGCGGCGCGTCGGCGATGACATCGAGCAGTTGTCCGCTGTGGGTTTGGTCGGAGGCGAGCAGCGCGACGCCGCGCACGATCGTGCGATCGCCCGCCGCGAGGGTGCGCTGCTGCACCGGCAGAACTTGCTCGTTGAAACGCGCGGTGAGGCGCACGCCCTGCGGCTCGTCGCATTCCACTTCGATCCACAGCGTGCGGCTGAACGCGCGGCGAAACACGGGCCCGCGAATTTCAACCTGCCGCGGCCGATCGTGCAGCACGCGCGTTCGCGTGTCGAACCAATTGCCCGACGGCTGCCCGTCGACGAAACCCCAGAGGCGCGGATAGCGTATGCCGCCGCGCGAGGGAAGCGGGCCGAGCTGCAGATTCGGGCGATTGAGCAGCAGCTCGGCCGCGCCGGGCGGTTGCGGCCGGCGGATGATCTGCCAGCCTACCGCCGACAAATACTTCCGCACCACGACCGGGCGCGCCTGCCCCCAGCTCACGCCCATGCGGCAGACGAACCGCGCGGCGGCGCCGTGCGCGCGCAGGCAATGTTGGAAGTCGCTCGCGCGCAATCCGCCGTANNGCCGCGTACGGAAACCGCGTGCTCTTCTCGCCGCGCAAGCCGAGGCGCACGCGTTCGGCGACGATGAAAACCGCGACGACTGCCAGCAGCGTCCAGACGATCTTCCACCAGCGACGCGCGGTGATGTCGTTCACCCGTTGCTGCAGCGCGGCTGCCCTTCGCGGTACGAAAAGCGCGATCACCAGCGCGCCGAGCGCCGCGGGCGCCGACCACAGCAGCCACGCCGACGGCAGCAGCGTCGTCCAACCCGGATACCCGGACGCGAGCACAAGCGCCGCGACGCCGGAAGCGAAGTACGGCGTGATCCAGCGCCGCAGCGCCGCGTAGAGCGCAAGGAACGCGAGCAGCGCCCAGACCACCGCGACCAGAAACGGCGCCGCCGGATCGTTCCACACGTGCGCCAGGGCGTGCAGCGTCCAACCCGCCGCGCTGTCCGGATGCGGCGCCTCGCGCAGCAGCGCCAGCCCGCCGCGATTCACCACACCCCCGGCCAACACGGCCAAGTGCGCGGCCGTCGCGGTCAGACCCACGCCCAGCCACTCGCCCAACGGCCCCGGAAATGTGCGGTGATTGTCCATGGAGGCAGATTAGGGAACGGCGCGGAGCGGCGCAAGAGAAAGATTTTTTGCCGCGGCCCCGACGCCACAGGCGGGGGCGGCTGTGCNNGCAGACCGGCGTGTCTGCCCCAATGTTGCCGGGCGGACACAAGGCCCGCCCCTACGGAGGGCATGGCATGCCATGCCCCTACGAAAACGAATCACAGCCGGGGCCTGCCCTGAGCCCTTCGGCCTCGCTCAGGGTGAACTCCGTCGAAGGGGCGGCTGTGCTCCATTCCGCACTCCGCACTCTGCACTCCGCACTCCCAGACCCTGCCCGCCCCATCTCGCCAAGCGCGCGAATCACCGCTATCATAGCCGCTCAAACGCCGCGAACGACGCGGCCGAAAAACGAGGATCACGATGAGACGTTTCGCCTTGGCGTTGTTGTTGGTGGCGGTGCTTCCAGGGCTGGCCTTCGCGGTGCGGCCCAAAACCGAAATGCTGCGGCCGTATCTGCAGTCCGGCGGAGCGCCGTTGCGCATGCCTTTGCCGCCGGCGCCCGCGCCCGTGGTCGGGGATACGCACACGTTTTGGGCGTGGAACCTGAACAATATGCCGCCGACAGACGAGCACATTCCCGCCACCTGCCGCGGCGTGAGCGATCACGGCTACGTTTTCGTCGAAGACGCGCAGTGGACCGTCACGATGAACCAGACCGACGTCGACACCGTCTTGAATACGTGGGACACGGCGACGCCCGCGGGCAGCATCGATCCGACGAAGGGCATCTTCGAAATCGAGACCGAACTCTACGGCGACCCGCCGGACATCGACGGCTGGCCGGGCATCGTGCTGCTCTACTACGACATGGGCTGCTACATGGGCCAGTGCTTCGACGGCTTTTTCCGCTCGCTCGACGAAACGAACGACCCCCACAGCAACCAAATGGATATGCTGTTCCTCGACCCCGTGCACCAGGACCCGGGCAGCGACTACATGTTCGGCGTCATGGCGCACGAGTTCAACCATATGATCCAGTACACCTACGACCCCAACGAAGAAATCTGGCTGTCCGAATCGCTGGCCGAGGCGGCGATGGTCGTCACCGGCTACCCGACCGATCTGGCGTGGCTCGACGACTTCGTGCAGCATCCGTCGACCACTTTCTGGGACGACGGCACGAGCGTGAATTACGGCGCCGCGCTGCTCATGGGCACGTATCTGTATGAACGCGGCGGCATCGACCTGCTGCAGGCGATCACGAAGGATCCCGCGCACGGCGAGGGCAGCGTCGAGGCGCAGTTGCAGGCGCTGGGCGTGAGCGCTAATTTCCCGACCTTCTTCGGCGACCTGGCGACCGCGATCGCCGCCGACCATTTCACGCCGGCCGTTCGTGCGGCTGACCCGTATCAGTTCACGCTGCTCGACGTGGGCGAATTGAACTGGACGGATACTTTCTCGCCGGGTTTCGATGCACAGTCGATTCCGCTCGCCGTGCCCGCCGGGGCGCTCGTGGCCTATCGCTTCGACGTGACCGGCGCCGGGCAGGCAGCGGTCGTCTTCCCGCAATACGAGGCGGACGATCTCGAGCTCGGCCTGATCGCCGTCGGCGGGCAAATCGCGGTCGAACGCCGCGACGCCGCCTCGTCCGATTGGCCGAACATGACTTTCGACCTGGGCAGCGCCACGCCGGTGCTGCTGGTGCTGGCGAACCCGACGAACGCCGACAGCGAAACGAGCGCGCAGGTGACCTTTGCGCCGGGCGCGGCCGACGATGACACCGCGGACGACGATGCGGTCGACGATGACGCGGTCGATGATGACGCAACCGACGACGATGCGACCGACGATGACGCCGGCGACGACAGCGGCGGCGACAACGGCGGCGGGTGCGGATGTTAGGGGATTGAGGTTTGGGGTGTGAGGCTTGGGGGCGTGACGGAGGCTGATCATGCGACGTAAGACTTTTCTGCGTTTTGCTTTCGGCGGCTTGCTGGTCGTTTTGGCCGTGCTCGCCGTCGGCTGCGCCGGCGATATCAACAACGAGCGGCCGGCGGGCGAGGCCGATGACGACACCGGCGTCGCGGACGATGACGCGTCCGCCGACGACGACACCACGCCCGTCGTGCAGAATTTCGAGATGGAGTTTTACAACGTCGGCCTGGGCAATTCGGCGCTCATCGTCGTACCGGGGCCGCACTACATGCTGATCGACGGCGGCTCGGTGGGCAACGGCGTCGCGGTGATTTGCCCTGATCTGGCGGCGCGCGGAATCACCCACCTTGACGTGATGGAGCTGACCCATCCGCACTACGACCACGCCGGCGGCCTGTCCGAGGTCTTCGCTTGCGTGGATGTGGACGTGGTCTGGACCAACGGCGACACTACACACGGCGACGAGGGCTATCAGGTTTTCAAGCAGGCGCTGGACGCCTGGGGCGGTCCGGTGGTGGTTAAAACGGCCGGCGACGTCGATCACCTCGGCGACCTGACCATCGACACCCTGCACGGCGACGAAGAAAACTTTCCCGACACCGACGACAACAGCCTGGTGCAATTGCTGTCTTACGGCGGTGTCAACGTGCTGATGACCGCCGACAGTCAGCAACAGAGCCAACAGTACGTGGCCGATACGTACGCCGCTCAGATCGCCACGGCTAAGGTCGTACTGGTGCCCGATCACGGCTCGGATCCGTTTTCACAGGATTTCATCAATGCGCTGACGGCGAGTTACGGCGTGCTCAGCGTCGGTCCGGGCGACTCGGACTATCCGAAACAGGATACGATCAACGCTTACCTGGCCACGGGCCTGACGCTTTATCGCACCGACGTGAACGGCAACGTGCGCCTCGAGGTCGCCGACGGCAATCTCACGGTGACGCCGCAGCACTAGAAGATTTTTCGATTGCGCGAAACCACCATGGCGGAGCTACGCGCGACCTTGGTCGGGTGGCACTGGCACACGAAGCGGAGCGGAGTTTGCCAGTGCTCCCCGCGGTATAGCACGGGCAAGCTGCGCGTGCCCGTGCCACCCAACAAGTTAGCAGTTACGCAAGAAGCAAGAAGAGGTTGGCGGCTCTAGCCCGTCGCGCGCGCCGACCACGCGGCCGACAACGCAGCGAAATCAAATCCGGTGAAGTCGTTCAAATAGGCGAAGCAGCCGCGCAGCGACCGCGCCGGAATGCGCGCGGTGAAGCCCAGCACCGGCATGCCCGCCGCCAAACCGCTCGCCACGCCGTGGGGCGAATCTTCGATCACCACCGTCGACGCCGGATCGATGCGCCGGCCCGCCGCCTCGGCCAATCGCGCGAGACCGATCAGATACGGCGCGGGGTCCGGCTTGGAGCGCGGATACTCGCCCGCCGCGATCACCACGCGGAAGCAGTCGGCGATGTCGAGCCGCCGCAGATGAAACTCGATCTCCGGCCGCCGCGCGCCGCTGACCATGCCGAGCGGCACGTGCGCCGCCAGATCGTGCACGCAGTCGCGCAGGCCGGGCAGGTCGACGTCGCGCTCGCCCAGCAGCCGCAGGTAAAGCGCGGCCTTGTCCGCCAGCACGCGCGCCAACTCCGCCTCGCTCATCGCACGACCGCGCATGATCAGCAGGCGCCGCATGAACTCGCGGTCGGGAATGCCGAGCAGCGGGCCGTAGTACTCTTCCTCCGTGAACGCGATGCCGAGCGGCGTCAGGATTTCGCGAAACGCGTCGAGGTGCAGCGGTTCATCGTCGATGATCACGCCGTTGAAATCGAACAGCACCGCCTCAATCGCCACGCGCTCGCCCCCGGCAAAAAGAACGCGCCGATCTTGGCAGAAATCGCGCGAGGTGAAAATGCGGGGCGGCGCCGGGCGACGCCCCGACAGGAAAAGTTTGTTTGTGCGCGGCGAGGCCGCGTTTCTCGACCGCCGCTTTCGCCCTCAGCCTATTCGGCGCTGCCCCACTGGGTCGGGTCGGCGACCACGTCGCAATCGATCAGCGGCGCGCTGGCCGGGTTGCGGAACGGCGACCAGCAGTACTCGAAGATGAACGACATCTCGTCGCGGTCGATCACCGGCCCGTCGGGCGAGTTGCGGTCGGGCGACCAGGTGACCGGCCCGTCCGGCACCGAAGCCGACCACAAATCCCAGTTCGGCCAGGTGATGTACCAGTCGACCGCCTTGGAGTATTCGGTCATCACCAGTTGCGCTTCGGCCGAGGTCAGCGGCAGGCCGGCCGTGCCCGCGGCGAGCAGGAACGCGGAGGCGTCAGCGTCCCATTCGGTGTGCTGCGCGCGCATCGGATCGGTGTACATCATATAGTCGACGCGCGACGCCAGCCCGCCGACCAATTCCTGCGCGCGGTCGATCTGCCAGTTCATCAGCGCGTTGGTGGTTTCCGCCACGTGGAAGTAGCGCACGATGTCGTAATTGTAGTAGTGGCCGTAGGTCGCGATGATTTCGTAGATCCAGCCGATGCCGTCGCCGCAGTCGGTGTCGAGCGGATCGCCGTAGCCGATCAGCGCCGACGTTTCGCGCCCGCTGCACTCGGCCGTCGGCAACAACGGCGTGTAGTTCACGAAGCTGGCCAGATCGACCACCTCGCCGTTGGCGTCCACCGGCACGTAGGTGTTGAAATCCTGCTTGGTGCGGATATACCAGCCGGAGTCGGTCACGTCCTTGGCGAACGCTTGCAGGTAAGCGAGCGATTCGGCCGCGGCGTCGCGCACGCTCTGGTCGGGCGCCTCGGCCACCAGGCGCTGCATCACCGGCACCGTGCGGTAGATGTGCGGCACGTCGTCTTTGCTGCGCATGTTGCGCACCCAAAGGTCGGAACCGAAGTACGGGTTGGTCGGATTCGGCACCGTGTGCGCGTTCCAGTCGTTCGACTCATGGCGCGAGCCGTCGAAATTAACCGACGCCTGCCGCCCCTCTTCCTCGTAGTCGTTGTTGGCCGGGAAAATCGCGCGCGCCAGAATCGTGTTTTCCGGATCGCGTTCGTTGGTGTCCCACATCATGCCCAGGAACAGCGCGACGTAGCCGTGGCAGAATTGCTCGACGAGGCGTTTGGCCGTCGGGTCGCCGGACATCAGGTAGATCGACGCCGCGTTGTTAAAGTACATGGAAGTGGGAATGGTCAGGTTGTCGTCGAAGCCGTTGTGGCTGAAGGTCACCACGCCGGATGCTTTCGCCGCCGACATGTCGCCGTAGAACAGTTTGTACGGCGGATAGCCGCCGGGGTTGCCTTCGCCCATGCCGTGAGCCACTTCGAGCACCCAGTCGAAGTAGCCCGAGTCTTTGAAGAAGCCGGTGAGCTTCTGGGTGAACGCGGTGATTTCTTCGGGCGTCAGCGGCGTGCCGACGTCCGGCCGCGTGAAGGCGAACGGCAGGTTGGGCGGATAGTCCTTGACCGGCCCGTTGTCGCCGGCGCGGCCCACGCGNNAAATCCAGGCCCGCGCCGCGAGCTGCCGGCAACGTGCGCACCAGCCGGAAGCCGACGTACCACGAATGGTAGTCGGGCGAATGGCCCGTGCGCGAGGCCGACCGGCAACGCAGCGCGCCGCGATAGCGGAAGGCGCCGCCGCGCGTCACCTTGGACATGCCGTCATCCGGGCCGAGCGGATCGGTGATGTCGCCGGGGTAAACGCGGTTGTACCAATCCCACACCCACTCGGCGACGTTGCCGGACATGTCGTACAAGCCCCACGCGT
>PMZC01000264.1 GCA_003170555.1 Deltaproteobacteria bacterium | reverse complement strand
TGCCGATTGCGGATTGCGGATTGGGGCACACGTAACGAAGTGAAGTTCGCCAGTTTTTCATGATCCATCGGCTCAGCCCGACGGATAAGAATTCGCCGCAGCGCCGCATCGAACCATGAGTCAGAGTAATTTCTCAACCGCGAATTTACGCCAATAGACGCTAATAGATCTTGATTCGCGTCCATTCGCGTCGATTCGCGGTTTCCACTGTTCATGACTGCCGCTCGCGTGGCGGGCTCGCGGCACATAAATCCCGATTTGTGGATTCCCGTTTTCTGAGCAGTGCTACCGTAAGACAATCACGCCGGACGTTCGCCCAGGGCCTTCAATTCATCCACGGTGACGAGATTATCGAGGCGGTAGCCGCGCGCGGCGACGGCTTCGCGGCCGCCTTCGTTGCGGTCGACCACGGCGATGACGCCGACGATTTTTACTTCAGGCGCTTCGGCGAGCACGGCGTCGAGCGTGGCGAGCGTCGAGCCGCCGGTCGTGGCCACGTCATCGACCACGAGCACGCGCATTCCGGGCCGGATCGCGCCTTCCACGCGTTTGCCCGCGCCGTGTCCCTTGGCCTCCTTGCGCACCAAGAGCGCACTGACCGGTCGGCCGCGGTCGAGGCTGCGCGCGACAGCCGACATGACCACCGGCACCGCGCCGAGCACCATGCCCGCGATCGCGTCCGCGCCGCCCAGCGCTTCAATGCGGTCGAGCAGCAGGTCGCCGATCAACGCGGCGCCTTCCGGATCGGTCGAGGTAGTGCGAACGTCGATGTAGAAATTGCTGGTTTTGCCGCTGGCGAGTACAAAATGGCCGGTGCGGAAAGACTTCTCGTGCAGCAGGGCGAGCAGCCGCCGTTTCCGGTCCATCACGCGCTCAGTTGGCTGACCTTAGAGCCGGCCTTGATGCGGTTGCGCTCGTCGACGAAGACCAACCGCGGTTCGACCGCTTTCGCCTCGGCTTCGTCCATCGCCACGAACGTCGCGATGATGATCAAGTCGCCGGGCGACACCATCCGCGCCGCCGCGCCGTTGACGCACACCACGCCGCTGCCGGGTTCGCCGGCCAGGGCGTAGGTGTCGAAGCGGTTGCCGTTGGTGATGTTCCAGATCGACACCATCTCGTACGGCAAGATGTCGGCCGCGTTGAGCAGGTTCTGGTCGATGGTCACCGAACCCTCATAATGCAGATCGGCCTGCGTCACGGTGGCCCGGTGAATCTTGGATTTGAGCATGGTCCGTCGCATGATTCCCCCTATTCCGGGAAAGACAAAACGGTGTTGTCGATCAATCTGGTCGGGCCGAAATACACGGCCAGCGCCAGCAGGTGTTTGCCATGCGGTTCTTCGTCGGCCGGCGCGAGGTCCGGCAGACGGCGCAACTCGACGTAATCGATTCGGGCCAGCGGCCGCACGCGAATCGTCTCCCACACCGTGCCGACGATACGGTCGCGGCAGGTCTCGCCCTCGGCCAGCAGATCGGCGGCGACCTGCAGCGAGCGCGACAGCCACACGGCCTGCGCGCGTTCGGGCGGCGAGAGATAGACGTTGCGGCTGCTCATCGCCAGGCCGTCGGGTTCGCGTACCGTCGGACCGGGAACGATTTCGAGATCGAGGTTGAGGTCGGCCGCCATGCGCGTGACGACCAGCAGTTGCTGATAGTCCTTTTCGCCGAAGACCGCGAAGTGCGGTTTGACGATGTTGAACAGCTTGCAGCAGACGGTCGCGACGCCGGCGAAGTGCGTCGGCCGCGTCTTGCCGCAGAGGGGCTGCGACAACTCGGGCGCGGCGACCGTGGTCTGGTAGCCCGCCGGATACATCTCTTTCGCGTCGGGGAAGAAGATGACGTCGACGCCGACGCTTTCGGCCATCGCGCGGTCGCGTTCGAAATCGCGCGGATAGCGGGAGAGGTCTTCATTCGCCGCGAACTGCGTCGGGTTGACGAACAGGCTGACCACGACTATATCGGCGCGCTGCCGGGCCTGGCGCATCAAGGTCAGATGTCCTTCGTGGAAGAAGCCCATCGTCGGCACGAGGCCGATGGTCCGGCCCGCGCGGCGCCAAGCGTCGGCCGCGGCCTGCATTTCGCCGACCGTGGTGATGGTCTTCAGCGGCTCGCGCGCGACGCCCAAAAGAAAACCTCCCGATCCGCCAGGGACCCGGGAGGGCTCGCAGCCTGCGCATCGCGCTTCACGCGCGCGGCGACGAATCGCCGTCTGGCCCGTCCCGGTCCGGCTCAGCCGGATCCAAGCGGAATAAACTGTTTCGTGCCACGCTTGTGCGTGGTCACCTGCTCGACCAGCGCCTCGAAGTCGTCCAGGTTGTGGACGAAATCGATGTCGCTGGTATTCACCACCAGCAGCGGGCTTTCGTCGTACGCAAAAAAGAATCTGCTGTACGCGGCCGAAAGCTGCCGGAGGTAGTCGCGGTCCAGGTGTTTTTCGTAGTCATGGGCGCGCTTCTTGATCCGCTCCATGAGTACGTCCGGATCGGCCACGAGATAGATGACCAAATCCGGCTTCACCAGCTCCGCGGCCAGCAACTCATAGATCTGATCATACAACCGAAGTTCGTCGTCGTCCAGATTAAGATACGCGAAAATTTTGTCCTTGGCGAAAATGTAGTCACAAACCGTGCTGCGCGAGAATAAGTCCTGCTGAATCAACTCGCGTTGTTGGCGGTAACGGGAGACGAGAAAGAAGAGCTGCGTCTGGAAAGCCCAGCGTTTACGGTCCTTGTAGAAGCCCCCGAGAAAGGGGTTGTCGGCCGCGCGTTCGTAAATGGAGCGCGCATTCAGCCGGTCGTTGAGCATCCGGACCAGGCTGGTCTTGCCGACCCCGATCGGGCCTTCCACGGCGATATGACGCGGTTTATCCAAGAATCTGCTGCCCGTTTTTCCCGCGCCGACGACCCGGCGCTTAGTGACCCCAAACCGGAACCTCTAGCGAGGCGAGCCAACATAGCAAAGGGACAAGCGGCGGGCAAGGGCGATTTCGGGCTTGGGGATTTGGTGGGTTGAACCGTAGGGGCGGACCGGTGTGTCCGCCCGGAATATTTTAGGGCAGACACGCCGGTCTGCCCCTACCGAATCACAGCCGAGGGCGGCTGTGCCACACAACGCATCGCAGCCGAGGCCTGCCCTGAGCGACTTCGAAGGGGCGGCTGCGCTCCCTCCCGGAACCCGGCGCTCAATCCGCAATCCGCAATCCGCAATCGGCAATCGCTACGGGCACATTCCCCCGTTCGGGTCGGGGCCGCCGTAGTTCGCGCCGTTTTCGTAGCTGTTGCCGACGCCATCGACACAAAAAATCGTATTGGGCGCCTCGTCTTCCACGTGACCGCCGACGAAACGGTTGCCGTAAATCTCATTGCGTTGGCAATCGGCGGGAATATAGAACAGGTACTGGTTGTTTCGCATGATGAACGTGTTGTGGTAGTAGACGTTGTCCGACGAGCCGTCGGCCAGGTGGCTGCCGTCTTTGTAGCCCAGATCGAACAGATTGTTCTGGATCAAGTTGTTGTTCGAGCCGTCGAGCCAGACCGCGTTGCAGCCGGCCTCGTTGCGCGTGTAGACGCTGTTGTCTTCGATCACGTTGTCCGAGCCGCCGCCCAAAATGAAATTCGACTCGATGACGTTCACCGTTTCGTTCGAATACGTGACGTGGCGAATCGCCGATTGCGTGCAGTCGCGCAGCGTGATGCCGGTGGTCCGACTGTCGACCACGGTAATGCGATCAAGAATCACCTGCCGGCAGACGCCGCCGTCAAGCGCGCCGATGTCAAGCGGCTCGCCGGCGGGCTCTTCGATATCCAAATCGAGGAACTGAATATTGGTGAAGCTCCCCCAGCCGAAAAAGCCATAGTAAAAATTTTTGATGGTAAAGCCGCTGACGGTGACGTTTTGCAGGCCGTTCTGGGACAGATCGAACGCGCTGCCGTAAGCCACGGCGTCGCCTTCCAGCACCACGCCGTCGCCCACGATCTGAATGTCGGAGGCGTCAATCGTGATCGCCGGCCCGTTGCCCGCATCAAGCTGATAGGTTCCGGGGCAGATGACCGCATCCGTATTGATGACCATGCCGACCGTGGGAACGAGGCAAGCCGGCGGCGGAGAAGTATCGTCGTCAGATGCGGCCGTGTCGTCGTCAGATACAGTTGTGTCGTCATCTGATTGACTGTCGTCGTCGGTGGCAGGAGTAGTGTCGTCGTCGCCGGTCAGTGCGACGTCGTCATCATTTTCTACACCGAGGTCTCGCCCGGGCTCGGTGGTGGACGACCCGCAGGCCGTCAGCACGAGAATGAATACTATCGCCAGAACTAGAAACGGCCATCGCGCGTGAATCATCTCCGCCTCAGCTTTCCGCAACATGAACGGGAGATTGCAACGTGAGTAGTCTGGCCTGCGACTAGTATTCAAAGAACCGGCAAGATTATGAACGCTAACTGGCTGATTGTCAACAGTTTTTCCCGCCACAGTCTCAGCGAGTGCAACCGCCCGGCGCGACTGGGTTTTTCGCTTCGGCTGGACCGCCGGCGATGGCCGTGGCTATATTGAGGACGCCGAATCTCGGGGGTTTCGATGGCTGATTCCGTGGTTCACCCAGCGCTGTTGGTTCCGCGATCGGAAGTCGAAGCGCGCCTCATGCGGCTGCAACGGCGGCTGGCCGCGCTTGAGTTGCCGGCGGCGGCGGTCACGCACCGCGTCGATCTCTATTACCTCACCGGCTCGATGCCCAACGGCGTGCTGGTTTGTCCGCCGTCCGGGTCGCCGACTTTTCTTGTCCGCAAAAGCCTCTCCCGGACTCAAGCCGAATCGCCGCTGACCGACCTTCGACCGATGCGCGGCCTCGATGATTGGCTCGCGCGTGTGCGTGAATTGACCGGGGATAAGCCGGCGCGGGTCGGCATCGACCTCGATGTGTTGCCCGCGACGACGTACCTGCAACTCGTGCAGAAAGCGCCGCAGGTGCAATGGGTCGACATCGGGCCGGTGGTGCGCGAGCTGCGGGCGGTGAAGTCGGCGTGGGAAGCGGCGCGTTTGGACGAGGCCGCGAAGCAGGTCGAAGCCGGATACGCCGCCGTGCGCGAACGCCTGGCCGAAGGCATGAGCGAAATCGAGATTTCCGTCATCATCGAAAGCGCGATGCGACGCGCCGGCCACTCGGCCCTCGTGCGGCTGCGGCGTCCGGGCCTCGAACTCGTGCCGACGCACGTCAGCACGGGCGTCAGCGCTGCGGCCCCCACCGCGTTCGACGGACCGGTCGGCGCGGAGGGCCTGCATCCGGCCTCGGCGGGCGGCGGCGGACGCGGCGTCATGCGGCGCGGCGTGCCGGTGATGCTCGACATCCTCGGCGTCAGCGCCGGTTATACCGCCGACATCGCGCGCACCTTCTGCCTGGGCGAGCCGCCCGACGAAATCAAACGCGCGCACGATTTCTGCCGCGAAGCGCTGCACCGCGTCGCCGACCTGCTGCGGCCGGGCATCGCGTGGGGCGAGGTCTACGATCGCGTCGCCGAATGGGCGAAGGCCGCGGGCGAACCGACGGGCTTCATGGGCTACGGCGAAAACTGCGTCAAGTTTTTCGGCCACGGCGTCGGACTCGAAGTCGACGAACTGCCGATCCTCGCCCACGGCTTCAAGGAGCTTCTGGAATTGGGCAACGTCATCGCCGTCGAGCCCAAGGCCTTTCATCCGGACCTCGGACCGGCCGGCATCGAGAACACCTATATCATCGAAGAGACCGGCCCGCGTTCATTCGCGACATGGAAAGAGGAAATGGAAATAGTGAAAAATGAAAAGTGAAGAG
>PMZC01000210.1 GCA_003170555.1 Deltaproteobacteria bacterium | reverse complement strand
ACCGTCGGCAGCGGCACGTTCACCAAGTACAACGACCCGACGAGGGTGATCGACGGCCAGCATTTCACTTACTCCAACTGGGCGCTGGCGATCGGCCTGGGCTATCAGTGGTACTTCGGCGCCGAACAGCGCACCAACCTGATTCTGATGGGCCACCTCGGCGGAGGCGCATACAAGCTCACCGTGCATTGGCGCGGCGACGACTACACCTCGGATTCGATGCGGTCCGGCATTTTCGATATACAGCGGGTCGCCTTTCTTTAGCGGCGGCAATGGGCGATCTTTGGCCAGAAAAACATTTTCACAAAGNNACTTCGTGCTGGGCGGCACGCTCGATATCTGGACCCAGCAGTTCAGCGGCGCGGCCGGCGGGACCAACTTCTTCGACACCGACATCGCCGGCGGCATGAGCCAGCTTCGACTGAACATGATCTTCGGCTACGCGTTCTTCTGATCGCGCGCTCCAGGGCGGATGACAATCGGGGCGGACTCGCGGTCCGCCCTGATTTTTTACGACACATCTCTGCTATCAGGGTTTTCCACCGGCCGGTTTTTTTGTCGTGACCAAACTATGCTCACGATCGCCATGTTGTCTTTGCGTCGGAGAGCCGGCGAAGCGGGCGAAAGTTATTTAGCCACGGGCGTGAGCCCGTGGGAACCGTGTTCGCCAATAAAAGAGCCCCGGTAAGGGGCGAAAGACTCTTTCGCGCGCTTCGCGGGCTTTATGTTTTTTCTGCGCCACATCCCAGCGCTTACGCGCTGGGCTAAACAGCTTTCGCCCGCTTCGCGGGCTTCCGGCGTCCGACTGATTCGTGTTGTGATTTGCCAAGTCAACCGCTTCATCTGTTGATCTTGGCGACAAGAAATGAGTGCGACCACCTAAAGGTGGTTTTATCCGCCGACGCGCGTCCGCAGCGCGCGCAGGATGGCGGGCAGGTCGCGCTTGGTCAGGTAGTCTTCCAGCCAGCCGGGAATCGCGTAACCCGAATCGAGCGTCACCGCGTAATACGCGATGCAGCCGTTTTTATACGGCTGGAAATACCACGAGCCCGTCGTGTCGCGGATGTCGCTTTTGTGCGACGGGTCCAGTTCCCAGGTGATCGAGCCGCCCGCGCGATCGATGGTGTGCTTGAGATAGTACACCACGGTGACCAGCACCTTGATCGTGAATTTCACGCTGATCACGTTGCCGGCGGTTAGATAGATTTCCGCCTTCTTCATGCGCGGCATGAACTGCGGATAGCTCGTGTAGTCGAGCAGCGTGTTGATCAGCTTGTCTTTGCCGGCGCGGATGAAGCCGACCGCCAGCGCGCGGCCGCGCGTGGTGCCGTCGGGCGTCGAGAACTTCTGGCTGTCGAGCAGAATCTCGCCGGCTTCGATTTTCGCCAGCTCCGCGGCGGACAGCGAGCGCGAAAACACGGCCGCGGCGCGAGCGTCGTTCGCCCGGCCGGAAAACAGCAGCGGCGTCAACAACAGGAGAAGAAAAACGAGAACGGGCCATTTGCGCATCGGATCGTCCTTCCGGTTTCTAGTCGCGGCCGGTTGATTATCAGAGTTTTGCGGCGGGGGCAAGGTTCAATTCGAACCGTCGTTCTCTTCGAGCCACTGCAAAATCGTGGGATAGATTTCGTCCGGGGCGTGGCGGCCGATGACCAGATCGCCGTGGCCGTAGTCGCTGCGGTCGCCGTTGGCCAGGGCGAACACCCGTAAGCGTTTTTTCTCGCTGCCGATCTTGGCGAACAACGGCTCGATCGCGCCCGCCGGACAAAAAACGTCTTTCGTGCCGGTGATCGCGTACAGGGGCGTTCGAATTTTCGCCAGCGCGTTCTCGTAGTCTTCCGCGCGATCCGCGCCCCACCGGCCAAACTCGACCCAGGCGGCGAATTGGAACAACAAGCGGCGCGGCATCGCGGCCATGATGTTGACCGCGGCCTCGGCAAGCGTTCGCCGCTCGACGTTCGGCCAGTACACCTGGTCTCGCGCGACCTGGGGAAACAGGAAGGCGATCGGGGCGATGATGCGATTGATGACGTCGGTGTGCAGCACCGGGAACGGGTTGAGCAGAAACTTGAACCGGGCGAACGGTTTGAACCGGCCCATCCCCTGGAAGATGGCCGGTCCGGCGATGGAGGTGACGCTGCGCAGCCGCGCGCCGTATGGCCCGGCGGCGATCGCGTAGCCGAGCATGCCGCCCATCGAGTGACCGACGAAGTGGACCTGCGCGGCGCCGGTGAGCTCGCGCACCTTGTCGATCACCGCCGGCAAATCCTGCTCGACGAAATCTTCGAAGGTGATGGACCAACGATCCGGATGGCCCCATT
Source organism: Deltaproteobacteria bacterium (assembly GCA_003170555.1). Lineage (GTDB taxonomy): Bacteria > Lernaellota > Lernaellaia > Lernaellales > Lernaellaceae > FEN-1099. The sequence goes on along the minus strand of PMZC01000210.1, from coordinate 1,765 downwards.
TGAGATACGCGCTGTCGCCGCTGCCGCGCAGGTCGGCGAAGAAACAATCGTAGCCGGCGCGCGCCAGAAAATGCGCGATCGAGTGGCGGTCGTTCAGGTCGAAGTTGCGGTGGTTCGCACCCAGGCCGTGCTGCATGATGACCGGCGTCCGGCGCGACGGTCCGCCGCGCGGATGCACGCGGCGCAGCGCGATGTCCCAGCCGTCGTTGGTTTTGACGAAGTAGGTTTCATCGGGCGCGCGTCGCCGGCGGAACCGCCAGACGGCGATTAGATAGAGGCCCAAGCCGCCGAGCAACAGCGTCCAGCACACTCTGACCAGCAGATGCCAGACCATCGCTCCACCTTTGGTTCGTGGGGTGAATCAGCGGCCGGATCACACGAAGGTGAGCCAGCCGTGCGTGTCTTTGCGCTCCAGGTTGATGACCGCGAAGAAATTTTCCTGCAGATGTTTGGCCACCGGGCCGCGCCGTCCTTCGCCGATTTGAATCTGATCGATGAACGCGATCGGCGTGATCTCCGCGGCGGTGCCGGTGAAGAAGACCTCGTCGGCGATGTAGAGCATCTCGCGCGGGATCAGCCCTTCGATCACTTCGTAGCCCGACGCGCGGGCCAGCGCGATCACCGTGTCGCGCGTGATGCCCGGCAGCACCGAACTGCCGAGCGGCGGCGTGATCAGCGTCTGGCCGCGCACGATGAAGATGTTTTCGCCCGAGCCCTCGGAGACGTAGCCGCTGACGTCGAGCGCGATCCCTTCGGTGTAGCCGTTCTTCACCGCTTCCATTTTCATGAGCTGGCTGTTGGCGTAATTCGCCGCGCACTTGGCCAGCGCCGGCATGGTGTTGGGCGCGATGCGATTCCACGACGAAACCTGCACGCTGACGCCTTTCTCCAGCGCCTCCTCGCCCAGGTACTTGCCCCACTTCCAGCAGCAGATCGCGTACTCGATGGTATTGTCCAGCGGATTGACGCCGAACGCGCCGGTGCCGCGAAAGATGATCGGGCGCACGTAACATTCGTCGAAGCTGTTGATCTTGATCGTCTCGAGGATGGCCTTGATGAATTCCTCGCGCGACAGGTTCGGCAACATGCGGTACATCTTGGCCGAGTTGAACAGCCGGTCCACGTGTTCCTTCAGGCGGAAGACCGCGGGGCCCTTCGGCGTCTTGTAGCAGCGGATGCCTTCGAACACCGCCGAGCCGTAATGCAGCGCGTGGGTCATCACGTGCACCGTGGCGTCTTTCCAGTCGATGAACCCGCCGTTGAAGTAGACTTTGAGGTCGGACGGTATTTCGCTGAATTGCGTCATGATCTTCCTCCACCAAATCGGTCCGGTCTGGTGTAGTTATCTAATGTTTTTTTCCGCCGGGAGCGAGCGCACGATCGCCCCCGCACGCCTTCACTTCGGCCCGCACTTCCCCGGACGCGCAACTCGGCAGGCAATCGGCCAAACACGCGTTCGAGGTCGAATAAGAACACGCCGGCTCCGGCACGTGATTGCAGGCGTCGGCGCAATATAAATCGCAGGGCGTGGGCTCCGTCGCGACGCGGGCGTGAGGCTGAACCGCCGCCGGTTTCGCCTCGCCCTGCGCCGGCCGCGTGCAACCCGCCGCCAGCAAAACGAGCGCGATCAGCGCATATTGAAATCCGCGAAAAAACTGCATCAATAGCCCTCAGAGAAGCGCTTGGATGATGGCATTTGGTCGCGCGGTTGTCAAAGGGCCAGGAGAATGAAAAATGAAGAATGAAGAGCCTCTTGCACAAATCC
>PMZC01000211.1 GCA_003170555.1 Deltaproteobacteria bacterium | reverse complement strand
TCCGTGGGCCAGCCGCGCGATAACAACCCCCTGCTCTGTTACGTCATCCATGATGACCAGGCGCGGACCATTACTTTCCGGCGGGTGGCCTATGACATCGCGGCCGAACAGGAACGCTTCAAACAAGTTGAGCAATTAAATGAGCGGTTGTGGCGGCGGCTGGAGACAGGCACCTGACGATTGGGGATTGACGATTGCGGGTTGGGGATTGAAATAAATGACTAACCATAAAAATCCGCAATCCGCAATCCGCAATCCGCAATTCAAAGGGGGGTTGGGGGAGGTCTCTACTTCTGCAAAAATACGAACACGTTGTCGTCGGCGTAGGTGAGCGGCGTGGCCGGATCGAGCGGCGAGAGGTCGCGCCACAACATGCGCGCGAGGCGTAGCGGGCTCGCGGCGACGAGGCCGTAAAACGTCGGCTGGTCCCACTTGCGCAGGCGCTGGCGGCAGACCAGACGGCGCTCATCCTGGCTCGGCCGCTGAATGATCATCGTCGCTTCGTTGGTGACCAGGCCGGAATCCGCATCGGCCTCGAGCAGCCGCCAGTCGGCCATCACGCGCGCGCCGCCGCGCTCGAAGATCCACGGCTCGCTCTTGCCGAAGAAATCTTTTTCGATCGGTCCGAAGCTCACCTCGATCACGTAGACGCCGCCGGCGGTGAGGTTCGCGGCCGCGGCGACGAGATGATTCGCCAACTCGCCGGGGCCGGTCAGGTAGCCGACGCCGTTGATCGGCGAGATGGCGAAATCGACCGGCCGCTCGAGCGCGAATTCGCGCATGTCGGCTTCGATCAGTTCGGCGGACAATCCCAGTTCGCGCAAACGGCGGCGGGCTACGCGCAACAGCGCCGGTTCGCGGTCGAGGCCCACGGCTTCGAGGCCGAGGCGGGCGAGGTCGCGCAGCACGCGGCCCGTGCCGCAACCGACTTCGAGCGCGCGCCGCACCGGTCGCCCCAGCAATTCGGCCGCGACGCGCACGCAGCCGGCGGTCTCGTCGGACGAATCCCAGCCGAAGGCGATGTCGTACGCCTCGGGATCGGAATACAGCGGATCGTGTGTCGGGCCGCGCGGCATGGCGCCAGGATAATCTTACCGGCGCTGCGTCTCAAGGCGCCGGCGAGCGGGCGAGCGCGTCAACCACCGCCGCGGACGCCGAGGCCGAAGCCGATGCTGAACCGGACGAAGAAGGCGCTGTTCAAATCATTGGGCGCGTCGATCGAATGCGACCCGTAATGCCAACGCGAATGCCAGGGCATGCCCTGCCAGCCGAGCGTCAGACTGTTGGCGAGCAAAAACGCGACGGCCGACTGCTGGGGCGCGCCGTGGTAAAAGTCCACGCGCAGACCCGCCTCGAGCATCAAGCCGTATTGCTTCACCTCGACATTGCCGCGACTCGGTAGGCCGCCCAGATCGAGGCCGCTCAGGTCGCCGTTCATCGTCAGGCTGTGTTGCGCGTAGCCCACGCCGAAGTCGGGATAAAGCTGCAGGCGGTCGTTGTCGGCCAGCGCCATCCCCCACCGCACCATCACCTGCCAGCCGTCGAGCGTGGAATCGAAACGCGGTCCGCCGGCGTGCTGTGACCAGAATCCGCCGCCGAAGCCGAAGAAGCCGAGTTGCGTGGCGGCGAAGACCAGCTCGAATTCCCAATCGTCGATGTACTGCGCGAACGTCCCGGCGCCGCCGACGCCCAGCGTGTGATTGAGCCGCGCGAAGTCATAGGCGTAGAGCGACTTGCCGGCCGACAAATAAACCCCCAGCGCCACGCCGCCGTCGGGAGTTTCCTCCGGCGTCTGCGTCGACGGCGGCTGACCCGGCGGCGGTTCGTCCACCTGACCGCTCGCCCACGCCGCGCCCGTCGCCGCCAGCCATAGCACCACGCCGATCAGCAATGCTTTCTTCATCGGAGACCTCCGGGTGAGACTGATCGTACCGAGGTTGGCGGTGTGGAATCAAGGCGGCGTTGGAAACACGGAACGACGGTCCGAATTGGTGTGCCATAGCTTTGAGCCTGATGGTTTTGCAAAAAACAATATACCTTTCTAAAAGCTTCCGACCATCTGCCGCGCGCCCCGCCGGGGGCGAGAGAAAATAGCCCAGGATTTCTAATCCTGGGGCCGGAACGCCCAGCATTGAAAATACTGGGCTAACTTCTAACGCCCGTTTCACGGGCACAGAGGCGCCCTGTTGAAGGGGCGACTATTTTTTGCAAAACCATCAGGCTCAAAACTGTGTACACATTTTTTTGACCGGTGGAAACCGCGAATCGACGCGAATGAACGCGAATCTAAACCCATTAGCGTCTATTCGCGCAAATTCGCGGTTGAGAAATCACTCCTAGTCAAACTTCGTCACGATAGACCTCGGGCGGGCCACGAGGACCCGCCCGATTCTAGGGTGGAGGTTCACCTGACCTGGACTTCGATTTGCCGCGCCCGCGATTCTTCACGCTTCGGCAGGGTAACGGTGAGAACCCCCCGGTCCATCGCGGCCAGGATATGGTCCTGATCGACGATGGCGCCCAGGGTGAAGGAGCGGCTGAAGTCCCCATAACACCGTTCAACACGGTGGTAGTTGGCGCGTTTGTCTTCGTGCTCAAACTTGCGCTCGCCCGAAATGGTCAGGATGTTTTCCTCCACCTCGAGCTTGATGTCTTTCTTTTCCAAACCGGGTAACTCGACGGATAACGAAATCGCGGCGTTGTCCTCGAAGACATCGACGCTCGGACAGCAGCAGCCGTCGAGTTCTTCGGCGTCGCGCGACAGGTTGAAGCCGTCGTAATCATCCCATTCGGCGTTCCCGCGATCCCGGTCGGATCGGCGAATGATGGCCATGATGAATCTCCTTCTTTTTCGCGGGACGTTTGGCTTGCGGGCTTCGACGCCCCGACTTTTCTTTCCGCTGAAAACCTAAGCACCGGGCCCCCGCTGTCAATCGGCGACTCGACCTGTTTTTGCAGAATTATCAACAAGTTGCATGGCTTGACTTCGCCGCCGAAATGATTAACGTCAGGCATCGCCAATTCGGGGAACACGGATCAATCCCATGCCCAACCAAGCCGGACCGATGCGCCGCGTGCTGCTGTTGTTGCTCCTCGCCGCGCTTCTCGTTTCGTCGGCGTGCGCCAAGAAATTCGAAGTGCTGCAAACGTTCGACCTCGATCAATTGCCCGCGATCGCGCGCCTGTCGAGCGAGCAGCCCGGCTACGATTTGAACGACACGTTGCTGGTGCTGGTGCCGGTCCAACTCGGGCGCGCGCGAATCGGACGCGACAAAGCGGTCGTCCTCGCGATCAAAAAAGGCGACGGGGATTGGCAGGCGCCGGGGCCCAATCAACTCAAGGAACTCGATCCGATTTCGTTCGTCTATCCGGATGACGTCGAGCTCAAGAACGACCACGTCAGACTGCCGCGCGAACTCGGCCGCCGCGAAAACGTGCCGGGGCCGCGCGACCTCGTATGGTTTCGCGTCGCGCTGAAAGGCGCGATCTTCAGTATCGAAGCCGCTTTCAACACCACGCCCCTCACGATCCGCAAGGTGAGCTACCGCGCCCTCGAAAACGGCGCCGTCGTGCTGATCCAAAGCGCCGCGACGCTCAAGGTGCGGTAGGTGAGATGACCTCCCCCAACCCCCTCCGAATTGCGGAGGGGGAATGGAAGACGTGTGGCACAGGCGCCCCTTCGACTTCGCTCAGGGCAGGCCTCGCCTGTGCTTTCGTATGACCTCCCCCAACCCCCTCCGTATTGCGGAGGGGGAATGCCAGACGCTGACGCGTGCGACGGCCCTCCACCCGCAATACGGGGGGAGTTGGAGGGGGGTCCTTCGTCAGCAACTTCAGACGCCGAACAGCCGATCCAACCACGCGGCCAGCGCCAGCGGATGATCCGCCAGGTCGGGCAACGCGGGCGCGGCGACGTGCGCGCCGGTCGGGGCCACGCCGCCCCAGGTAAGCGTGATGCCCGCGGGCGCCGCGGCGATGATCCGCTTGATTTCGGCGAGCGGGAGCTGGCCGGGGCCGGGTTGGTCGGCCAGGTGGATCACCGTTTCGTGCTTCGCGCGCGCGAGCAGTTGCGCCAGTGAAGCGACGATGCGCACGTCGTACAGATGCGCGTTGCGCAGGACTTGCCGCGTGTCGGCGTCGGGCACGCACACCACGAGCCGCGCCAGACGGTAGGCGTCGACCGCGCGCGTGGCGCATGCGGCGATCGCCGATTGCGGATCGCGAATCGCTTCGTCCATCGCGCGCTCGAGCAGCACCAGCCGCACGTTTTTGGCGGCGGCGAGCGGGGCGAGGTCGGGGCGCCGGTGCGCGGTGCGACGGCGAGCCTCGGCCTGCCGCCACGCCGCGATGCGCGCGTGATCGCCCGAACGCAGCGCGGCCGGCGTATCCCACCCGCGATAGGTCGGCGGCCGCGTGTACTGCGGGAACTTGAGCCCGGCGGTGAAGGTGTCGGTCTCGACTGACTCGGCGCGGCCCACCACGCCCGGCAGCTTGCGCGCCACCGCATCGAGCACGACCAGCGCCGCGGCCTCGCCGCCGGTCAGCACGTAATCGCCGATGGACAGGCATTCGTCGACGAGGTGCTCGGCCACGCGCTCGTCGACGCCCTCGTAGCGCCCGCAGCACAGCACGAGGCCTGATTCGCGCGCCAGGCGCACGGCGGCCGCGTCGTCGAATCGATCGCCTTGCGGCGTCAGCAGCACCACGCGCGCTCCGGGCGCGGCTTGGCGCGCGGCGGCGATGGCGCGATCCCACACGTCGACCTTCATCACCATGCCCGGCCCGCCGCCGTAGGGCGCGTCGTCCACCGTGTGATGCGCGTCGTTCGCATGGCCGCGCAGGTCGTCGAACTGCACCTCGACCACCCCGCGCTCGGCGGCTTTGCCCAGCAATCCTTCGCCGAGGCACGAAGCGAAGAAGCTCGGGAAGATGGTGATGATGCGCACGATCATACGGACAGCATGGCGAAAACAAACGCGATTGTGAAGAGCGGCGCGGTGGCCTCGCCTCTTCGTTGTGCTAAACTGCGGCGCAAACCGAGGAACCCATGTCCTGGCTGCGACGAATCGTCTTCGCCTTACTCGCCGGCGCGGTCGTGTTGATCGCGCTCGAATTCGTGCTGCGTTTCGTCGAACGTTATCGCCCGCCGGCGTCGCTCGACGCCCGCAGCCTGCTCTCGGCGCAGCAGCTCGTTTTCCCGGACCAGCCGGTGACGCGCAACAAGATCAACGGCCGCGACATGCTGGTCAAATGGTGCGGCGAGGCCTCGTGGTACGGCACCGTCGGCCAGGCGGTCCCCGCGGTCAAAGCGAAAAACGAATACCGCATCGTGCTGCTCGGCGGCAGCGCCCCGGCCGGCTACGGCGCCGCCAGCACCGCGACGTTCATCAAGAAGGCCGAGCGGCTGCTGAACCGCAACCAGGAAGGGCGGCGCGTCATCACGATCAACCTGGCCCGCACGGCGTGGAACAGCGCGCAGATGATGGAAACGTTGCGCCGGTGCGCGCCGGATTTACAGCCCGATCTGATCGTCACCGTGATGGGCAACAACGAGTACCTCGACCTCAACACGTTCGGCGTTTCGCTCAGCGACGTGCGCCGGAAAATCTTCGCGCTGTGGCTGGACCGGCATTTGGCCCTCGCGCGTTTCTTCCGCCCGGCGATTCGCCCGGGCAAAGGCGGCGACCCGCCCCGCTGGCCGTCGTTCGCGCGCGATCCGCAGGTGCTCGCGTTCGTCCGCGAACGGCTGATGCGTTCGATCCACGACATGGCCGTGTTCGCCCGCGCACATCACGCGCGGCTGCTGGTCTGCACCGTGCCGGTCAACCAAAAGTTCCATGGGTTGCGCGAGTGGTTCTTCACCGACAACTCGGACCGGCCGGGGCAGGAGTATCCGCGCGAGTATCTCCAGGCGCGCTGGGGCATGGTTTACGGGGACTACGAAACCGCGGCGGCGTTGATGGAACAGCGCGCGGCGAAACTGCCGGACGATCCGGCGCCGCTCATCATCGCCGGCCTGGTGTATCGCCGGCTCGGCCGCCCGGAGGCCGCGGAGCGATGCTTCGCGAGCGCACTCGCCTTGTTGGACCGGCAACGAACCGCGGGAAACGCCGTGGTGTTCAGCGAAGTCGTGATGGAAGCGATCGCTCGGTGTGAACTGCACGGCCCCGCGGCTTGCGCGCAATTCGTCACGCCGCTGACGGACGACTATCGGAACAACGCGCGCGGCAATCCGCTGACCGCCGACATGTACCACTGGCAGGCCGGCTACCTGTTGTCGGTGCTCGGGCGCGACGCGGAGGCCCGGGAAGAATTCCGCGCCAACATCGACGAACAGCCGCTGCCGGCCAACCGCGCCGACGCGTGGATCAATCAAACCCTGACCGAAGCCGCGCGCCGCGAAGGCGATGTCGACGCGTTCGACCTGGCCGCGGCGCTCGCCGACATTTCGCCGGCCGGCATTCTCGGGTACGAGTATTTCTTCGACTACTGCCATTACTCCGCGTTGGGCCACACAGCGGTCGGGGCGCTGCTGGCGCGGCGGATCGCGGAACTCATGCGTCTGCCGGTCGCGCTGCCGGCGGCCGCCGACGCCGTGGCCGAAGAGCGCGCGCTGCGACGCGCGCGGCCGACGGATTTGCCGGACCTCGAATACTGGATCGGCGCGGATTACCGGCCCGAGTGTCTGGTGTCCGAACACGTCTGCTGGGCCGAGTTCGACGTGCCGATCAAAGAATTGAAACGGCTGCAACAGGAGCACGACACCGCGCTCACCGAGGTCTTTCTCGGCAATTGGTACGCGGCCAGTCCGACGTGGGACCAGTCCGGCGCCGAGGCGCGCAAGCATTACGAACGCGCCTTGCAGCTCGATCCGCATTTCGCGCCGGCGCGCGCGAACCTCGAGTGGCTGCGGCGCGATCGCTGGTAGGGGCGGACCGCTGCACGCCCAATCTTGTAGGAGCACCCTTCCGGGTGCGATCTGAATCGCGNNNCGGGGGCGGCTGTGCCACACCGCCACAAATATCGGAATCGGATCGGGGCGTATTGCAATACGCCCCTACGATCTACGTACCCCAGACCCCAGACCCCAGACCCTAGCCCCTTGCTCAGTACAGCAGCTCCACCACGCGGGCGATTTCCATCTTGTTTTTGTTTTGTTCCTGGAGGCGTTGGAGGTAAGACGGCGTGATCTCGGTCGCATCGTGTTCGAGGCGAGACAAAAAAAGTTTTTCCTGCGCCGCAGTCAGCGCCGGGTCGAAGATGTTGACCAGGTTTTCCGACTCGATGTAGCAACTGCGGATCGTCAGGTTCACCGAACCGACCGCCGCATACTCGCCGTCGATCAGAAATTCCTTGACGTGGTAATACGGCTGCGGCGCGGCCGGATCGGAATGGCCGTTGATCTCAAACAGCCGAATGCCCGCGGCCAGCAGCTCGGCGAAGTAGTTGAGCGAAATGTAGAAGCTGGCGGCGAAGCCCACCTCCCGCGCGGTCGCTTCCGAGTTGGTCAGAATGCGCACGTCCACGCCGCGCGCGGCCGCATCGCGCAGCGCGTCGCGCAGCAGGCTGTCGGGCAGAATGACGTACTGCGAACTGATGTAGAGCCGGCGGCGCGCCATTTGAATCGCCGCGAGCAGCGAATGCAGCGCGTGATATTCGCCCAGCCACGGCCGCGACTGCACGAACTGCGCGGCCAATTCGCCGGCCGGCGCGTTCTGCCCGGCGAGCATCGTCGGCGGCTGCACCTTTTTGTCGAGCGCCGCGAGGTCGGCGAAACCGCGCAGAAAGCCCTGCTGGATTTGCGCGACCAGCGGACCTTCCAGGTAAAGGTCTTCGTCGGTCCACGGGCGGAAGTAGCGATCGTCGAGGTTGCGTCCGCCGACGATGGCCGCCTCGCCGTCGACGACGAAGATTTTTTCGTGGGTCGCGTAGTCGAGCAGCGGCCACGCCGGCAGCCCGCCCGGGCCGCTGAAGGCGGTGAGGCGGTCGCTGTCTTCGCCGCCGCGTTTCGCCCGCTGGAGGCGCTGCAGCCAATGCGCCGCCGCGCTGGGTTGCGCGGGGATCACGCCGCCGTCGCGCAGCATCTGCCCGCTGAACAACAGCAGGTTGACGCCGCGCCGCCCCTGCCCCAGGTCGCCGAGCGATTTCAGCCAATCGTTTTCTTTTTCGCCGCGCTGTTTGCGCGTCTCCCACTTTTGGCCGAGCGCCTGCAGATCGAGCAGCAGCCGGTGGAACCTCATGCGCAGCGTGGCCATCGGCGAGGACGGCAACTGCGTGTCGGCGTTGAGCATCACGTTGACCTCGACGCCCGCGCCGGCCTTGTCGAGCAGCGCCCGCGCCAGTTGCCCGCTCAGACCTTCGTCGGCGAAGAGGTAGGTCATGACGTTGATCTGCCGCCGCGCGCGTTCGATGAGCTCCAGCCGCTTTTGCATCGCCGCGTCGCCGTCGACCAGCACTTCGATGCGGTTGCCGCCGACGATCGGCCGCCCGCCCAACCGCGCCAGCGCTTCGCGGTTCGCCGGCGCCAGCGGTCCGTCCGCGTAATCGAGCCGCTGGTAAGTCACGCGGAAGCTCGCCCGCGCGCGGCCGACGTTGCCCGCGGAGTCCCGCGCCGTCAGCGTCAGCTCGTAAAGGCCGGTGTCGGCCAGCGGCGGAATGGGGATGGTCGCCTGATAGACGCCCTCGGCCGTCTCCGCCAACAGACGCGCCGGATCGGGCGCGAGCGGAACCGCGGCCGCGCCGTTCAGCGACGAGAGATCGACTTCGACCGCCGTGATGCGCGCGCCGTCGTACGGCGTGAACACGCCCGCGCGTAATTGCACCGCCGCGCGACCGTCGTTGGGCGCCGACTCGGGCTCCACGGAAATGTTTTTGATCGTCAGCATATGGGTTACGAATTACGACTGGCGCGTCGAGGCGGTCCCCGACTCGTCACTCGTCATTCGTCACTCGCCGAGACTTCACCGGCAACGGTTGCGCCCCGCGTCCTTCGCCTCGTAGAGCCGGCGGTCGGCGATGGCGATCAACTCCTCGGGCGCGAGAATGCTCGGCTCGCCCGCGGCCAACGTGGCGCCGCCGATGCTGATCGTCACCGACAACTGCCGCTCGCGGTAGGCGATCCGCGTTTGTTCGACCTGCTCGCGAATGCGTTCGGCCAACACGCGCGCGCCTTCGTGGTCGATGTCCGGCGCCAGCACGACGAACTCCTCGCCGCCGAAGCGCGCCAGCAGATCTTCCTGGCGCAGGATGCTCTCGATGGTGCGCGCCACCGCGACCAGCACCCAATCGCCGGCGAGATGGCCGTGGCGGTCGTTGAGCAGCTTGAAGTGGTCGAGGTCGATCATCAGCAGGCTCAACGTTTCGCCGTGCCGGCGCGCCCGCGAGAATTCGCCCGCCAGCCGCTCGACGAAGCTGGCTTTGTTGCACACGCCGGTCAGCCCGTCGCACACCGCCGAGTGCAGCAGCGTCGCCAATTCGCCGATCTCCGCCGTGCGGTGGTCGAAGAATTTCAACATCGTGTTGCCGAGCTGCACCGTGTCGCCGTGCTTGAGCCGCGTCGACTTCACCGCGCGGTCGTTCACGAACACGCCGTTTTTGGACTCATGGTCGCGAATAAAAATTTCGCCGGCGACGCGCTCGACTTCGGCGTGATGGCGCGAGATCGCCACGTCCGTGTGACCGAGCTGGATGTCCGCCGTCTCGCGGCCGATGATCGACCGGCCCGGCTGAATGGGCACCTCCTGGCCGATGCGCACGCCGTTCAGCACCAGAAAGAACGGCTCCGACCGCAGCCCCGCCAACTCGCCGCGGCGCAGCATGAAGGTGTCTTCGCCGCGTTTGATCGTCGGCGTGGTTTGTTCAATGCGCCCGGGGCTGGGACCAACTTTTTTTCCGCGCATGGACATGAAGCCACCCGTACCAGATGACGGCCCTATTCTCTGAAAACGCGGCGGTGATTGCAACGCGAGGGTGCGGACCTTGTCGGACAGGGCGAAAACGGGATGAAGGCGGACACGCCGATCCGCCCCAACAAGATGACGTGTGGCGCGGTATCCGCGTAGGGGCGTAATGCCTTACGCCCTTCATCATGGGGCGTAAGGCATTACGCCCCTACGATTTCGAATGGGCTCGGACGTTGTTTGATAAGGGCGCGGAACGATCCCCCAGTTCTTCATCTCAATCCCGCACGCAGCGGAAGCCCGCGCCGAGGGCCCAACTGCCCGGCCCGTAGTAGCCGCGGAACGACGCCCGCACGCCGCCGGGAAGCGCGTCCCAGCCGCCGCCGCGAAAGACGCGGGCCGAACCGGACGGCGGGCCTGGCGGATTACTCGCCGGACTCGATTTGTAGTACCGCTCGTCGTACCAGTCGGCCGTCCACTCCCACGCGTTGCCGAGCATGTCGTACAGGCCCCACGGGTTCGGCTGTTTGCGCGCCACGGGGTGGGTCACATCGCCCGAGTTGGCCGCGTACCACGCCGTCGCGTCGAGGTCGCCGTAGCGCGGCCCGGTCGTTCCCGCGCGCGCGGCGTATTCCCACTCCGCCTCGGTGGGCAAGCGCCCGCCGCTCCAACGGCAATAGGCCGCCGCCTGATTCCAATCCACCCATAAAACCGGCTGGGTCGCGCCGTTCCAGCGGACGTCGCCGGCATGGTGCGCCGGCGTACACGCGCGCGCCTGCACGCACGGCGCATATTGCTCGTTGGTCACCTCGGTGACGTCGATCCAAAACGAATGCAGCGTCACCGGGTGCGCCGGAAGCTCCACGTCGTCGCACTGGCCGTCGCCCGGCGAGCAGCCCATCTGAAACGAGCCGCCCGGAAGGCGGACCATTGTTTCAAGCGGCGACAACGCACGCGCCGCCGCCGTTTTCGTCGAGCCGGTCTTCATCGCGGCCGTGATGCGCAGCACGGCGAACGTCAGTCCGGCGACCACCGCGAGCAACACGAGCAGAAGAACGGCGCTTTCTTTTTTGATCGACTGCCTCCGGGGTTGAACAAAAAACAGCTAGCACGCCGTGGCGGCGAGGTCAACGATGGCGGACTTTACTCGGCGATCACCGCGAGTGCGGTCTGAATATTGCCGAACGGCGCGGCGACCTGGATGCCGGCGACGTGCGGGCGCACGGCGTCGCGGATTTCGCGGGCGATGGCGATGCCCTCGGCGCGCCCGGCTTCCTTGGTCGCGGCTTTCGCCATGCGCGCGAGCAGCGCGTCGGGCACGGTCACGCCGGGCACTTCGCTGTTGAGAAACTCCGCGTTGCGCAGGCTGACCAGCGGCCACAGTCCGGCGAGGATCGGCAGCTTCAAGTGCTTCACCCGTTCCAGAAAACGGAGCAGCACCTCGACGTCGAACACGGGTTGCGTGATGACGTACTCCGCACCCGCCGCGGCCTTCTGCGCGAGGCGATCGATTTCGCGCTCCTGATCGAGGTGGGTCGGGTCGGCGCCGACGCCGAGCAGAAACGCGGTCGGCGGACGCACCGGCCAGCCGCCGACGTCGATGCCGCGGTTCAGCCGCGCGGCGACGCGCGTGAAGCCGATCGAGTCGAGATCGAACACCGCGGTGGCGAACGGATAGTCGCCCAGCTTCGGCGGGTCGCCGGTGATGATCAGCAGATTGCGAATGCCCGCGGCGAAGGCGCCGAGCAAATCGGATTGCATGCCGATGATGTTGCGGTCGCGGCAGGTCAGGTGCAGCACGGCCTCGATGCCCACCCGGTTCTGAATTTCCATCGCCGTGATCAGCGGGCTGATGCGGCTGCTGGCGCGCGGGCCGTCGGGGATGTTGATGTTGTCGACGCCGGCTTCGTGACACGCCGCCGCCTTGTCCAACGTGGCGGTCAGGTCCCAGCCGAGCGGCGGCACGATCTCGACGCTGGTCACCCACTCGCCGCGCGCGAGCTTGGCCGCGAAACGACTCTTCTGGGCGAGCGGCATGGGCTCGACCGGGGCGACCTCCGGCCGCGTGCATTCGTCGAGGTCGAGGTGTACGCCGTGAATCTGCTTCACGCCTTGCGCCAGCACGCGGATATGATCGGGGCCCGTGCCGCAGCAGCCGCCGACGGCGCGCGCACCGAGTTGCACAAAATGCATGGCGTAGGTCGAGAGGTATTCCGGCGTGGTGAGGTAGATCATCCGGTCGCTGACCAGCCGCGGCGCCCCGGCGTTGGGTTCGACCAGAAACGGAAACGGCGCGCACGGAACGAACCCGGTCAGCAGGTCGAGCATCTCGCTCGGGCCGACGCCGCAGTTGACGCCGATCATCAGCGGCGCGGGCAGGTAATCGGGAAACGGCGCGAAAAATTCCTCGATCGTTTCGCCGTGGCGCGACAGGCCGTGCACGCCCAGCGCCAGGCAGGCGATGTAGTCCATCCCCTCGCGCTGCGCGGCGCGAACGGCGAGCAGCATTTCGTCGCGGCGCGAGAAGGTTTCGAAGATGATGAAATCGGCGCCGCCTTCCTTCAGCCCGCGAATCGGCTGGGCGAAGGCCTCGATCGCCTCGTTCGCGCTGATGCCGCCGGGGCCGATCGGCTGGCCGAGCGGTCCGACCGAGCCCGCGACGTAAAGTTCGTCGCCGGCGACCTCGCGCGCAATCTCCGCCGCGGCGCTGGCGATCTCGACCACGCGGTCGGCCAGCAGATGCCCGGCCAGCTTGTAGCGGTTTGCGCCGAAGCTGTTGGTGGTCAGCACGTCGGCGCCCGCCGCCTTGTTCTCGCGGTGGATCTGCTTGACCACGTCCGGCCGCGACACCGACAGCTCGTCGTAGCACACGTTCACGAAATGGTGGCGCCCGTACAGCTCGGTGCCCATCGCGCCGTCGAAAACGACCACGCGCTCACGAATCAGTTCGGCCAGCGGTTTGCTCGGCATGGTTCCTCGTTTGTTTCGCCAACAGCCAATGTAACGCAAAACGGCTATTGTTCAACCGTGACTTTCGTTGACGTTGGTGAACGCGCTTGTTAGCCTAATGACGAAACGAGGATATGCGGTGAAGTACCTGATCGTTTTCGAAAAAACCGCTACCGGCTACTCGGCTTATCTGCCGGACCTGCCCGGCTGCGCGGCCACCGGGCGCTCGCGCGAAGAAGTCGAAAAAAATATTCACGAGGCTATCGAATTGCACGTCGCCGGGATGAAGGCCGACGGTGAAATTCCGCAAAGCGCTGAAGCGTTCGCCGAGTACCAGGAAGTTCGTCTAGGTTAGGCGAGTCTCAACCGCGCCGCGTGCACGGTGTTTTTCAAGAGCATGGCGATGGTCATCGGCCCGACGCCGCCGGGTACCGGCGTGATCTTGCCCGCCACCTCCGACGCCGCGGCGAAATCGACGTCGCCGACCAGCTTCGCTTTGCCCGACGCGGTGATGCCGATGCGGTTGACGCCCACGTCGATCACCGTCGCGCCCGGCCGGATCATGTCGCCGGTGATCGCGCCGACGCGGCCCGCCGCCACGATGAGCACCTCGGCGCGCCGCGTGTGCACGGCCAGATCGCGCGTGCCGGTGTGGCAAATGGTCACCGTCGCGTTGGCGCCCGCGCGCTTTTGCAGCAGCATCACCGCGACCGGCTTGCCGACGAGGTTGCTGCGGCCCACGACCACCACGTCGGCGCCCGCGAGCGGCGTGGCGCTGCGGTGCAGCAATTCGATGATGCCCGCCGGCGTGCACGGCGGAAAGATTTCCTCGCCGATCATCAACCGCCCGACGTTCACCGGGTGAAAACCGTCGACGTCCTTGTCGGGGTCGATCGCGTGAATGACCTTCCTCTCGTCGATCTGCTTCGGCAGCGGAAGCTGAACCAGCACGCCGTGCACTTCGGGATTGGCGTTGAGTTCGCCGACCAGCTTCAGCAGGTAATCCTCGCTCACGTCAGCCGGCAGATGATGATGGAACGAGCGGATGCCGATCGTGGCGCACGCTTTGTTCTTGCCGGTGACGTAGGAAACCGACCCGGGGTCCTCGCCCACCAACACCGTCGCCAGCCCGGGCGTGACGCCATGCCGCTCGCGCAGCGCCGCGATGTCCGCCGCCAATTCGCCGCGAATCGCCTCCGCCACCGCTTTGCCGTCGATGATCTGCGCGGCCATGACCCACCCCCATGCTTGATGATGGTGTTTTGTACCACATGCGCCGTCAGACGCGGAAGGTTGTTTTTGACGGAAGACCCCCCTCCAACTCCCCCCGTATTGCGGGGGGAGAGCCGTCGTCCCCGTCCGTCGCTACTCCCCCTCCGCAAGACGGAGGGGGCTGGGGGGAGGTC
>PMZC01000265.1 GCA_003170555.1 Deltaproteobacteria bacterium | reverse complement strand
TTCACTCTTCACTTTTCACTTTTCACTTCCCCTAGACCCTCCCTCGCTCCTTGCCCCTGCGCCCCCGCATCGCGTAGGATAGCCAGATCAATTCTAGGGGGCTTGGTGCACAAGCGGTGTGTCACCATTGTATTGGGGGTGTGTCTGTTCGCGGCGGTCGCGGCGTGGGCGCAGACCATCGTCAACAGCACGGCCCGCGCGCGCGACGATCAGGTCATCGTCGTCAGCTTTCAGGTCACCAACGCCTTCAAGCCGGAGATGGAACAGGCCATCTTCAGCGGCATCCCGTACACCTTCACCTACCGCTTTGAAATCTACCGCGTGATCACGGCCTGGCCCGATCTGCGCCTCTATCACTGGCTGGTGAAGCGGACCATCCGCTACGACACGCTCAAAAAGACTTACACCGTCGACCTCGGCGCCGGCGGGCGGCCGAAGCAGACCCAGGACTTCGCCGAGGCCAAGAAATGGATGACCGAATTTCTCGATCATCCGGTCGCGGTCGCCACGTCGCTCGACCGCAGCTACAAACACTACCTGAAGGTGAAGGCCGAGCTCGACCCGGTGCGCCTGCCGCTGTTGTTGGACAAAATCCTCCCCTTCCTGAACCTGTGGTCGGTCGAAACGCCGTGGGTGCGCATCGAGCTGCCGCTGGGAGTGGCCGACGTTGAACCCTGAGCTGCCGCCGGAACTGAGTCTGGAGGAACGCGAAGCGCGGCGCCGGCGAAACGAAATCCGGGCGATTATCATCATCGGCGCGGTGCTCGCGCTGCTGTTCCTGCTCGAGGCGACCTTCTTCGATTTCCGCGGCAAGGTCGGCTATTCGAACCTGCTGTTCTTCAGCCTGATCAACATCAACGTCATTCTGGCGTGCGTGCTGCTGTTCCTGATTCTGCGCAACGTCACGAAGCTGCTGTTCGAACGGCGGCGGAAGGTGCTCGGGGCGCGGCTGCGTACGCGGCTGGTCGTGGCCTTCGTCACCTTCGCGCTCGTGCCGACCGCCCTGCTCTTTTACGTGGCGATGACCTTCATCACCAACTCCATCGAGCGCTGGTTCTCGCTGCAGATCGAATCGAGCCTCGACCAGTCGCTCAAGGTCGCGCAGACGTATTACGAGACGTTCGAGAATCAGGCGCTCGGGCACAGCGCCCATCTGGCGCAGATCATCGCGCAGGCGTCGACGCCGCCGGCCGCGGCGCCGGCCAAAATCAACGCGCACAAAAAAAACAAACCGCCGCCGCCCCCGCCGGAGTTGCGGCTGCGCGCGGAAGACTTGCGCCAGCTCATCGCCGAGCAGCGGCCGTTGCTGGGGGTCGACGTCATCGAGGTCTACCTCGGCGAAAACCAGCCGCCGCTGTCGGTGCACGGCGAGCACGCGCCGCGCGTCACCTGGGTCGAGGAAGATCGCGATTTCATCAAGGCCGGCTTCGCCAAACGGGCGCAGGCCGAGGTGCTGACGCTGCGCGACAAGGAGCTGATCCGCGGCGTCGCGCCGGTGCTCGACGCGGCCGGGCAGGTCAAAGCCGTGGTGGCGGTCAGCTATTACGTGCCCAAGAGCCTGCTGCAAAAGATGCAGCAGATTCAGAAGACGTACGAGGAATACCGCCAGTTGCGCGTGCTGGAAAGCCCGATCCGGACGAACTACCTGATCATCCTCGCGCTGATCTACATCTTCATTTTCTTCAGCGCGACCTGGTTCGGCTTTTACCTCGCGCGCCAGATCACCGAGCCGCTGCAGGAGCTGGCCGACGGCGCGCGGCGCGTGGCCGCGGGCGAGACCGGCGTGCAGATCGCCCACGTCGGCGACGACGAGATGGGCACGCTGGTCGACGTGTTCAACCGCATGTGGTCCGATCTCGCCGCCAGCCGCGGCGCGCTGGAAAACGTGCTGAAGGACCTGGAGCAGAGCAACGTCGAACTCGAACGCCGGCGGGCCAGCATGGAGGCGGTGCTGTCCAACGTCGCGGCGGGCGTGTTGGCGTTCGACAACGACGGGCGCCTGCTCACGGTCAACCCGAGCGCCGAGCGCATGTTCGGCATCCGCGCCGAGGACGCGTTGGACAAAACGTGGACCGACGTCTTCCCGCCCGAATTGACCGGCGCCTTCGCCAACCTCGCCCAGCAACTGCGCCACGCGCACGGCTCGACGGCGACGCGGCAGATGGAAATCCCGGTCGGCAACGACCGCCGCACCGTGCTGGCGATCTTGTCGGTGATTCACGACCAGCAGGGCGTGGCGACCGGCGCGGTGCTCGTCGTCGAAGACCTGACCGAGCTGTTCAAAGCGCAGCGGATGGCCGCCTGGCAGGAAATGGCGCGGCAGATCGCGCACGAAATCAAAAACCCGCTGACGCCGATCCAACTCGCCGCCCAGCGCCTGCGCAAACGCTACGCCGACCGCTTCGACCCGGAGCAGGACAAGGTCTTCTTCGAATGCACCGGCACCATCATACGGCAGGTCGAGGAACTGAAGGGGATGGTGAAGGAGTTCTCCGACTTCGCGCGCATCGCCGAGGCCAAACCCGCGCCGACCGACCTGCCCGACATCATCCGCGAGGTGCTCGTGCTCTACAGCGAGGCGCACAAGCGGATCAAGTTCCAGACCAAGATCGGCCCGACCGTGCCGACGCTCATGCTCGACCGCGAGCAGATCAAGCGCGCGCTGATCAACGTGCTGGACAACGCGGTGGCCTCGATCAACGGGCCGGGCGAAATTCAGGTCGGCGCGTGGCTGACCGACGGGGGCCGCTTCGTGCGGCTCGAAGTCGCCGACAACGGCCAGGGCATCCCGCGCGAATACCGCAGCCGCGCCTTCGAACCGTATTTTTCGACCAAGAAGATGGGCACCGGGCTGGGGCTGGCCATCGTCCACCGCATCGTCAAGGACCACGGCGGCGCCATCCGCCTGCTCGACAACAAACCGCGCGGCACGATCGTCGCCATCGACCTACCCGTGCCGGACGCGCCGGCGGCGAGTTAATAGAGACCAACAACCCGGCGTCCGAGGCGCCGATCCGTTCGCTTCTATCGGGAAAATTGTAAATTGCTTCCGGCTTGATCGTCGTGGTAAAATACCTATGGTGAATTATGTTCGCAGGCGCACCCGGGGTGGAGGCTGAGATGAATAGATTGTTGGTGATCGTAGCGTTGGTCTCGGTGCTGCTCGGCGCGATTCCCGCGGAGGCCGATCAGGGCGGTCCGGATGCGTTCGGCTACACGTGGGAGGACTATCCGACGTTCACCTGGGTCGAGATCAACGGCACGGGCGCGCTCACGGGCACGCCGGTGACTTTGGGCGACGACAGCGTGGTCGGCCCGCTGCCCATCGGTTTCGATTTCAACTTCTACGGCGAATCCTATTCCGACTTTTACATCAGCGCCAACGGCCGCATCATGTTCGTCAACCAGCCCGAGACGTTCAAGATTCCGTGCATTCCCTCGGTCGCGCCGTTTCTCGGTTACGTCGCGCTGTACTGGGACGACCTCAACCCGGCGGCCGGCGGCGCGGTGTATTACGAGATGTTGGGCACGGCGCCGGATCGCTATCTGCTCGTCGAGTACGACCACGTGCTGCACTTCGGCTCGACCACCGACGCGGTCACGGCCGAGGTCGTGCTTTCCGAAAAAACCGGCGACATGGCGCTGCAATACCTCGACCCCAGCAGCGAACAGGGCGCGAACGCCACCATCGGGCTGATGAGCCCCGACGGTTCGACCGGGCTGTCGATCGGCTGCGATCAGGCGATCCTGACGCCGAACCGTAACATCTTCATCCAGCATCCGCAGTACATCGAGTTGAAAGCCGCCGACCCATACGCCGCCGTCTTTGAAGGACAGACGGCGCACTTCGACCTGACGGTGCGCAACGTCATGGGCGAGGATTCGGGTTTCGTGGTTTCGTTCGTCGGCAACACCTGGGACGCCGTGGCCGACCCCGGCGTGTTCGCTCTGGCCGCCGGCGACGCGACGACGGTCGGCGTCGACGTGACCGTGCCCAGCGGCGTGCGGCAGTGGTCCTACGACCAGTTCCAGATCGTGGTGACCTCGTCGGCGAACCCGGCCGTGAGCGCCAGCGTCACGGTGGTCGTCACCGCCGGTCCGGATTGGGTGGTGCTCAACAGCGCCACGCCGTCGCCGGTGCAGGAAGACGCCGTGGTGACCGACACGGAATGGCTCTATGTCTTTTCCAACTACCTCGCGCCGGGCATCGCCGGCACGCTGACCCGGTTCAACCTCGACGGCAACGTGGAGCCCCTGCCCTCGCTGACCCCGGCGGTGAACACGACCGACGGCGCGTACCTCTGGGGCAAACTCGTCTTCCCCGGCGGCGTCGATGCGACCGGCCAGATCACCGACCAGTTCAGCGTCTACGAAATTTCCGAAGGCCAGTGGCTGTCGGGCTACAAGATGCCCATTCCGTTGGCCTACGCGGCGGCGGTGGTGCTCGATGACCGGCTGTACGTGATCGGCGGGTTCGACGGCAAGAAGGCCTTGAACACGTTGTATCGCTTCTCGCCGGACACCGCGAGTTGGTGGCGGCTGACCCCGATGCGGCAAGCGCGCATTCGGCCGGCCGCGGGCGTCGTGGGCGGCCAGATCGTGGTGGCCGGCGGCGACGCGACCGCCCCGCTCGACTCGGTCGAGGTTTACGACCCGGCCGCCGACACGTGGTCCGATCGCAATCCGCTGCCGATGCCGATGCACGAGATGGCCGACTGCACCTGCAACGGCACGCTGTTCCTCATCGGGGGGAACGTCGACAACGTGGCGTCGAGCGGCGTGTACGGTTACGACCCGGTCGGCGACTCGTGGTATCCGATCAGCTATCTGCAATTCGGCCGCTTCTCCACCGAGGCCGCGCTGCTGAAGGGCAACATGGTCGTGGTCGGGGGCATGAAAGAGCTGTTCGTGCCGTCGTCCGACGCCGAGCGGCTCGACCTGGGCT
>PMZC01000208.1:296-17367 GCA_003170555.1 Deltaproteobacteria bacterium | reverse complement strand
ATCGACATGGATACGGAGCAGACCTGCAATACCGCCGGCGGGACGGAGTTTATGGGCGGCACACAGTGTTCCGCCAGTCCGTGTCCTTATATTGCCGGCTGTTGCCTGCCGGGCGGCGGTTGCGTCAATGACACCCAGGATCAATGCACGGCCGTCGGCGGCACTTGGGTTCAAGACAAGACCTGCGACGGGGGAGCGTGCCCGTAGCCGGATCTTATGAACCTCCCTCAACCACCTCCGTCTCGCGGAGGGGGAACGCCAGATACGTGTGCCATAGTTTTGAACCGCNNCGCCAGGTTCAAAGCTGTGCCGTTTTTATAAAAGCACAGCCTTCGCCTTGGGGCAAAGACTATGGCACAGGGTCGTTTCGTCTGCTAGGATCGTAACCAATTCCAGCGAAGAGGTTTCGGGATGAAAGAGGGGCTCGCCAAGATTTTCAATTTCTTCAAAAACGAACTCGTTCCCAATTTGCCGTACTACCTGTTGCAAATTTTTCTCGTCGTGGTGATGGTGCTGATTTTCGCCGGCATCAACCTCGCGGTGCGGATGCTGACCGACCCGATCTGCATCAAGGTGCTGCGCATGAAGGAGCACAAACGCGGGCCGGGATTCGTCGGCCTGGTCATTTCCGCGATCATCATGGCGATCCTGTTGATGTGGTCGTACGCCACATTCCCGCAATTGAAGCCGACGATCATCGGCTGGACCGGCCACCACCTGCAAATCCTGCTCAACAAGCACGACCGGTTGCCCGATCTGACGCCGGCGCCGGCCGAACACGCCGCCCCGCCGAAGCCGGCCGAGGTCACGGCCACGCCCGTCGCCACGCCCGCGCATCACGTTCACCACGCCGTACACCATCCCGCTCCGGGCGCCGCTCATGGACCACCGTGAGTTGACCGCGCGCATCAAGGCGCTGCTGCGTGAACGCCGCGGCATCTGGCTCGCCCACAATTACCAACGGCCGGAAATTCAGGACGGCGCCGATCTCACCGGCGATTCGCTCGCGCTGTCGATCGCCGCGGCGAAGACCGACGCCGAGTTGATTTTATTCTGCGGCGTGCACTTTATGGCCGAGTCGGCGGCGATCCTCTCGCCGCAAAAGCGCGTGCTGCTGCCGCGCCTGGACGCCGGCTGCCCGATGGCCAACATGATCGCGGCCGAGCAGCTCGTCGGCGCGAAGCGACAGCGGCCGGGCTATTCGGTGGTGACGTACGTCAATTCGACGGCGGCGGTGAAAGCGGAGTCCGATATCTGCTGCACCAGCGCCAACGCGGTGCGAGTGGTGGAAGCCGCGCCGAGCGAAAAGGTTTTCTTCGCGCCCGATCAGAACCTCGCGCAATGGGTCGCCGCGCAAACGAAAAAGAAGGTCGAGTGGTGGCGCGGCTTCTGCCCGACGCACCATCGACTCACCGCCGAGCACGTCCGGCGGGCGAAGGAACGCTGGCCCGACGCCGTGGTCGTGGTCCATCCCGAGTGCCGCCCCGAAGTCACCGCGCTGGCCGATCTGGTGGCGTCGACCTCCGGCATGCTCAAGTGGGCCCAGACGGCGTCGGTCAAACGCGCGCTCATCGGCACCGAGGAAGGCCTGCTGCATGGCCTGCGCAAAGCGAATGCGAACATCGAATATGCGCTCATCGACGAGGAGACGTTGATCTGCCCCAACATGAAGCTGACCACCCTGCCCGACGTGCTGGCCGCGCTGGAGCGTCCCGCCGACTACACGGTCACCGTGCCCGACGACATCCGCCGCCGCGCGAAACGCGCGCTCGATCGCATGTTGGAAGTCGGGTGAGAAGTCCCCAGCGACAAATCGCTGGGCTAAATTCGTTCGTCCCTCCGGGACGATTGATTTTAGCCCACCGTTTCAACGGTTGGTATTCTTCATCCTGTCGATCCCATCAATCCCGTCAATCCTGTCTTAAAAAACGTCGCGCTTTCAACTAGCGGCTGAACGCGACGAGCAGGCCCACGGCGGCGATGGCCACCACCAAGCCGACGTAGCTCCACGAGCGCAGCAGGCGGGCGAACAGAATGCGCTCCAGCAGCAGCACCAGGGCGACGTGCCCGACGGCCATCAGCGCGAACACCATCGAAGTCGGCAGCACGTCCATGGCCAGCAGCATGAACATCAGCACGAGCAAACGCAGCGCGCCGATCGCGCCGCCGGAAAGAAATTCCCGCCGCTCCAACCGTTCGCCGCGGCTCAGCGCCAGCGCGCCGAGCGCCAACGCGGCGGCGGCGCAGGTGAACAGCAGGTACAGCGCGCGCCCCTTGCCGAGGAACACCGCGACGAAAAACTGCAACGCGAAGAACTGCAACGCGAAAAAGACGAACAGCACGACCGTCCACGCGGCGCGCGCTCCGGCGTGGCCCTCGGCCCGCACCCGCGGCGCGCCCACGCCGAGCAGCACCAGCCCGACCGCCGCCGCGGCCAGTCCGCCGAGCGTGTAGACGTTCGACGATTCGCCGAACAAGAGCAGGCCGATTACGCCGGGCACAATCATCGCGCCGGTCAACAGCGCGGGCGACACGGCGAGATGATCGGTGCCCACCGCGCGCCAGGATAGATAGTGGGCCGTGGCGAAAACGGCGCCGGAGGCCAGGCCCAGCAGCAGCAACGGCCAGCCGAACGCACGGAAGTCGCCGGTCGCCGCCGCCCAGACCGCCGCGATGCCCGCCGCGACCAGGAAGCTCAGCGCCCGCGCCGACAAAGAAGGCTGCGCCTGCGGATCGCCGCGCCGACCAAGCAGCGCCGCGGCGACTGAGCAGACGATGGCGACGGCGACGTACAACATGCTCTGTTTTTCGTTCCCGACAACCCGGACGAAAATCGGGGTCCGGGGCCCTGGGTCTCAACTCCGGCCGTTACACCAAGACGCCCGGAAGATCCGCACCCCTTTCGAGCGTCACAATCGATTTGCGACAAACCTAACGCGTCATCCGCGTCTGGCAAATCCTCAAGGCGTCGGCGTAATGATCGGCAGCGGCGGCGGCGGCAGCGGCGGCAAGACCGGCGTCAGCGCGTGCGGCAGCGGCGTCGTGGCCGCCGCGTGGCCGCCCAGACCGATGCCCGTTTTCACCGCCAGCCAGATTTCGCCGAAGTTCAGCCCGGAGATGGCGATGAAGACCCCCATCAAGCTCTCGCCGGCGATTACGCCGCTGGCGATGGGGATGACGTAATCGTCCGCCCACTTTTCGGCTTTCTTCGTCACGATCCAGACGATGAACGCGCCGGTGAACATCGACAACACGTTCCAGAACGGGATGACGAACGAGAGGCCGATGCCCATCGCGCTCGGATAATACGGCTTGAACTTCGCCGGAATGAACCGGTCGCAGCACGCCAGAATGATGCCGAAGAAGCCGCCCAGCGCGATCGACCAGCGCTTGCTCATCGAGAGCACGGACAGGCCCTGGCTCAGCAGCATCGCCACGCCTTTCCACACCTGCGCGGACGGCGCGGGGAATTTGTCGCTGCCCAGGACGTTCGCGTTGGGCACCAACAGGAAGAAGGCCGGGACGATGATGATCGCGCCGGCGAAGATGCCCCAGAACTGCGCGAGAAACTGCTTGCGCGGATTGGCCCCGAGCAGATAGCCGGTCTTCAAGCCGGTGAGCAGGTCGGCCGAGGTGCTGGCCCCGCCGGCGGTCACCGCGGCGGTCATCAGATTGATCCGCATCGCGGCCGTCGCGCCGCCGAGCACCTTGCTCGCCGGGGCCAGGATGCCGTAAGTGAGTTGGGTGATCTTGCCCATCGCGCCGATCGGCGTGATGTCGGTTTCGCCGGTCGCGCGGCAGGCGACGATGGAGAGGAAGAAGGTCAGCAGCACGCTGATGATCCCCATCCACCAGGCGATCGAGAACGAGACGACCTGCAGAAACACGCAGCCCGCGCCCGCGACCACGATGCCGGCGACGAACCACGAGCCGGGGATTTCCGCTTTGTCCATCGCTTCGGCCCGCGGGTCTTTCGGCCCCTTCGGACCGCCGATGATGTCTTTCAAGCCGGAAAACGCGCGGCCGATCGTGCGCCAACTGAAGGCGAAGGTCAGCAGGCCCGAGGTGACCATCACCGAGGCGCCGAACCACAGCGACCAATCGACGATCTGCCGGTAGCTGAGCAGGCCCGCCGGGTTGACGACAATGTCGCCGTGGGCGGCGCCCGCCGAGCGATGGAAAATCCACGGCGCGAGAATGCCGTAGTTGACGATGCCGCCCAGCAGCATCGACCAGCCGGTGCGCAGCCCGATCAGCGCGCCGGCGGCGATCATGATCGCGCTGTTCTCCCAACTCAGCGTGTATTCGTGCAGCGTGTGGCCGAACATTTTGATGCCGGCCGGAATCTTGATGTAGTTGGGCAGCCGTAAAAAATCGGGATACCACTTGTACTCGTTGTCGCGGATGAAGGCGATCAGCGCGCCGAAGCCGGCGGCGCCGAGCAGGGCCGTGGCCTTCTTGGACGCCTCTTCGCCCTTCGCGTAAAGCGCGCGCAGCGTTTGCGCCCCGGCGACGCCCGACGGGAACTTCAACTGCTCGACGTTGATCATCTGCCGCTTCATCGGAATGGTCATCACCAGGCCGAGCAGCGCCAGGAAGATGGTCCAGAAGAACAGCACCCAGAAGTTCAGATGGTGGCCTTCGATAATCAGCAAGGCGGAAATCGCGCTGGTGATCGCGCCGCCGGTCGAATAGCCGGCGGAACTCGCGGTGGTCTGCATGCAGTTGTTTTCCAGAATGGACAAATTCGATTTGAGCAGATGAGCCTTACCCAGGAGAAAACTCAGTCCCCCGCATAAGGCGACGACCGCCGAAAAAATCACGATCCCCATTTGAGTCAACGAACCGCGATAGATCAGCGGGATCTCGATCAGCAACAGCAAACCGGCTAACACCCGTAACAGCGTACGGACCGTTAACCTGCTCATGGCGGCGCCGAGCGAGTAGGAAAGAATGCACGCGGTCAGCGCGACGCCGAGGCCCCAGCCGGTCTTCAATCCGATGTACAGGTTGGACAGGCTCATGAAGCCGCCCAGCACCATGCCCATGATCACCGCGCGCAGCGTCAGTTGCCGTTCGTCGCCGCGGTAGATCTTACTGAACCACTCCCACTCGATATCCTCCGGCGTTTTGCCCGCCGGGTTGACGCCCATGAAACTTTCGCGCTCGATGGTAAGCTGATCTTGTTCTTCCGACGCCATCTAGAATCCCCGAGGAAATGATTGAAAGATAGTGTTGTCGAATCGCGGAAGTTCGTCAAGACAAAAGCCGCCGAAAAATGAAAAATGAGGCGATCGGGCGACCCTGGTTTTTTATCCGACCGCCTTGACCTGCCCGCCGGACGCCCGAATAATCGCGCTCGACTTTCATGAGGCGCCCCGCGTGCGAAAGCTGGTCATGCTGGTCGTGCTGCTGTTCACGCTCACCGCGTGCGTGTCGGAGAACGTCTACGTTTCGGCCGGACGCGCGGTGACCGAAGACGTGCGCACGCGCGTGCTGCCGCGGCCGGCGGATGAGGTTTTCAATCAGGCGAAGACGATGTTCGACGATCTGGGCCTCGAGCTCGCGCCCGGTTCGCAAGGCCGCCGGCTGGAATCGGTTTGGATGCGCCATCCGCTGGGCCGCGTGGGCGAGGTCACCGCGTGGTTGAACGACCCCAACCCGCTGCGCTGCCTGCTGGTGATCTGCGAGATCAGCCGCCGGGGCGGCCAGGCCGCGCGCGTCACGTGGCAAATCTCGGCCGATCGCCCGACGCTGTCCGGCGAAAACAATGAGGTGACCGACGCCGGCCGCATGTACTACGAAGCGTTCTGGTGCATCCTGGCCCGGCGGCTGAGCCGGGTGAAGCTCGCGGTCGAATTCGGCAGCGACGCCCTGGTCGGCCCGCCGTGCGTTCTCCACGCGACGGAGTCCGCGCCCTCCTTGGCCGCGGGCGACAAGCTCGTCGCCGCCGACGGCCACGCACTCGACGGATTGTTTTCATTGATGCAGATCCTGCTGACCAAGAAGCCCGGCGATCCGCTGGCGCTCGCGGTCGAACGCGCCGGCCAGTCGACCGCCGTCACGCTGACCCTGCCGGAAAACGACGATCCCAATCTCATTCCGCTGGGCGGCATCCCGGTCCCGCACCACCACACTTTGCTTCCCGACACTCCGCCGGCGGAACCGAATCTGCACGACCTGCCCAACGAGTGAGCGCCGTCATCCGTCTTTCGCGTTGACGGCCGCAAACTTCAAATCATACAATCGCGGGCGGAATGGGGAGGGAAAAGGCGGTCATTCGATGTTATTGCTGCTCGAAGTCGCCGCCGTCGTCATCGCCTGCCTCGGCCCGCTCGTTCCCGCGTTTCGCGAAATCGCCGCCAACGATTATCTCGCGCGCCATCTGGACGTCGCCGCGCGCTGGATGTTTCTGAGCCGTTATTGGCGCGAGTTCTTCGTCTTGCTCGTGGCCACGCAGATCGCGGTCGCGCTCGCGTGGCTCGGCCGCCGGTTTTTCGCGACCAGTCGCCGCGCGCTGATCTACGCCGGCCTGGTGGCGCTGTCTACCGCGCTGTCCTTCGAAATATTCGGCGGCGTGACCACTCTGTTGCACCGCCAAGACCTGACGGCCGGACAACGGATGTTGATTCGCGCGCAATTGTCACAGCGCGCGCCCGGCCGCGCCGAAACGCTGAGGGCGCTGCTGCGCGCGGCGCCGCCGGCGTCGGGCGGACAACCCGACACGGCGCAGTGGCGCGAAGGCCTGACCGGGAATCCGTTCGCGCCGCTGAAGCACATCGCCGAACTCGGATGGTGGTGGGTGGCGGCGCTGTTTTTCGCGGGGTTCCTCGGGGCGTGGGTCGGCGTGTGGTGGCTGATCCTTCATCACGCGTTCAGGTGGACGGCGGGCAAACCGTCGCGCGGGCGAGGCCGCCGGATGTCGCGTCGCCGGCTGGCCGTGTTGCTGGTCGCGCCGTTGGCGACGTTCTGCTTCGTCGGTTCGCTGTCGTTGAACGCGCGGCCGTCGCCGCCGGCCGACCGACCGCCGAACGTGCTGCTGATCAGCATCGACACGCTGCGCGCGGATCATGTCGGCTGTTACGGCTACGCGCGTCAGACCACGCCCAAGATCGACGCCATGGCCGCGCGGGGCGTGATCTTCGAGCGCGCGATCAGCCAGAGCAACACGACGCTGCCGGCGCACGCGTCGATGCTCACGGGCTTGTACCCGATCGAGCACGGCTGCGATCCCGCGCGGCAGACGGCGCTGTCGCCCCGGGTCGATACGCTGGCCGAGATCATGCTGCAGCACGGCTATCACACGGCGGCGGTGACCAGCGTGTCCTGGGTCAGCGCGGAGTTCGGTCTCGACCAGGGCTTCGAACGCTTCCTGTATCATGAACGCAGCGCGGCCCCGCAAGTCAAACGCGCGCTCCGGCTGCTGGCCGATTTCGGCGACCGGCCGTTTTTCCTCTTCGTGCATCTGTTCGACCCGCACTCGCCCTATACGCCGCCCGCGCAATACCACGACATGTTCCTCGCGCCGGGCGAGGATCGCGGCGTCGACGGCGACATCATGCGTTTCTTCGCGACGCGGGATATGCGCGCGCCCGATCCGCACGCGGTCGACATTTTGCGCAAGCTGTATGACGGCGAGATTCGCTACGTCGACGATTACCTCGGCCGGATTTTCCGCTGGCTCGACGAGCACAAAAAGCTGGACGACACGGTGGTGATCGTCACCGCCGACCACGGCGAATCGTTCGGCGAGAACGGGGCGTGGGTGCACGGCACCGCGCTTTACGCGCAGCAACTGCACGTGCCGCTGATCATCGCTTATCCGCGCCGCGTTCAACCGGGTACGCGCCGTGCGGAATTGGTCGAGGCCTCAGTCAACATCCTGCCGACGATTCTCGACCTGGTCGGCATCCCGGCGCCGGCCCGCGTCGGTCGCGGCAGTTTGCTCGTGCGGCGCGCGGCGCCCGCCCGCGTCTTCAGCGAAAACATGTTGTCGCTGCTGCCGCAGTACGCGGTGCAGGATGACACTTGGAAGCTGACCACCGTGCTGGCCAACGGACGGCTCAATCGCGCGAGCGCGCAGCTTTTCCGCACCGCCGAATGGACCGACGCGCATGACCTCGCCGCGCAGTACCCCGACGTAGTTAGCGAATACCTCGGGCGCCTGGAAAGCTACTTCACGTTTGGCCATGGACATCAAACGCCCGCTGCCGCGCCGGCTTCGCTCTCGCCCGCGACGATTCAGCAGTTGCGTTCGTTGGGGTATCTGCGGTGACGCCTATTCCGTGCCGACCTTCACCCAGGGTTAAAAACCCTGGGCTATTGACTCATCATCGGTCGCAACAGTTTCGCACAGCAGCCAAGATCGCGACGCCCTATTGGGTGTAGCCCCACTTCTTGAGCATGTCCTTGACCGCGGGGTCGATCTCGCCGGTGGCGGGCACCTGCGCGGCCCAGTCGGTCCATTCCATCAGGCACAGATGCGGGCGCGGAACGCCGTCGGGCGCCGGCGGCAGATAGGCGGTGAAGGCGTCGGGCGGTTCGACGTCGGCCGCGATGACAAAGCCCTCGGCCGGCGGCTGAACAAAGGCGGCGCCGAAGCGCAGATCGGCCGCGGACAACGGCCGACCTTGCCGCGTAAGCTCCACCCGCAGCGTTTCACCCGGCAAGCGAAAGATCGCCGCGCGCAGCAGTCCGGCGGGTTCGATGAGAAACGTGTCGGCCGCCAGCGGTCGCGCCTCGCCGCCGGAAGCGACGGCCACGCGCTGGGCGCCGGTGATCACGATGCGGTCCGCGGTTTTATCCGGCACGGTCAGCGCCCACACCAGCGGCGTCGGATAAACGTGCGCGGCGAACGCGTCGCGTGCTTGCTGCAAAAGATCGCGGCGCTCCGCGGCCAGATCGTGCAGCTCACGCGGGTCGCTCGCGAGGTCGAACAACTCCTCGCGCACCGCCTGCCGCACGAACAAACCGTCGCGCCGGGCCTGTCGCCGCACGTCGGTCCAACGAATGTACTTGAGGCGATTGTCGAGCCGCAGGCACGCCGAGTACTTGCCGAACGCGAAGACGAAGCGATCGGGTGCGGTCGCTGCTTCGCCGCGCAGCGCGCGCGCCAGACTGCCGGTGTGCAGGCCGGGCGGGATCGGCAGGCGCGCGAGATCGAGCAGCGTCGGGTACAACGCGAGCGACAGGTGCTGGCCGGGAATGCTAATGCCCGGAGCGACGCCGGGGCCGCGAATGAGGCCCGGAATCAGCAGCTCCTCGTCGTAGAGCGTCTGGCCGTGGAAGAAAAGGCTGCGCCGCAAGATACCGGGTTTGTCCGGCGTCTTGATGTCGTGCGCCGGCGAAATCGTCTGGCCGTGGTCGGCGGTGAATACGACGGTCGCCGTTTGGCTCAGGTTCAGGCGGTCGAGCATGTCGAGGAACTGGCGGAACATGAAATCGGCGAACGCGAGGCTGGCCAGGTAATCGAGCAAACCGGGGTTGTCGGCGTAGCGCGCTTTCCAGATCGGCCGCGCCTGCGTGACGAAGCGTTGCGGCGGATGGTCCACCGGGTTCGGCGCGTTCTGATGAATGAAGAGGAACACGTTCTCATCGCGATATTCGCTCAGCGTCACGGCGATGAAGTGCGCGACGTCGAAGGTCGAAATGTCCGGCCGCATCGTCTGCGTCAGTTCGTTGAAGCCGAGGTCCACCGCGTACGGCGTCGAGGGGACGATGAAGATATTGTTGATCGCGGCCACGGCGCGATAGCCCGCGCGGCGAAAGGCGATGGGCAGGGTGTCGATCGACGAGCCCTCGAACGCTTCTCGCACGACGGCCGGCAGCGGCTCGCGGCTCGGTGCGGTGGGAATGAACAACTCGGGCGCGGGCCGGCCGGTCAGCAGCGTCGTCACGCCCGGCCGCGACCAGTTGCCGCCCGCGACGAAGGCGTCCACCCGCGCGCCTTGTTTGGCGAACGCGTCAACGTGGGGCGTCAGGCCGTCGGTCGAACCGTACGCGCCGAGGTGCGGAATGTTGCAGCCATCGTTGACGTAGACGATGAACGGCCGCGGCGGGCCGTCTTTCCTGCCGAGCACTAACGGCGAAGCGATGAACGCCTGCATCGCCGCGCCCGACTTCGACCGCGTGCGGAACTCGAGCGTGACCTCGCGGTTCGCGAAGCGCGACAGGTCGACGCGGAACGCCACCCAGCGCGACTTGCGTTCGTCGATGCGATTCGCACGCCACCATTGATAGAAGTTGACGTAGAAGATGTGCTTCTCGTTCCAACGGAACGGCGGCAGCGAACGCTCGGTCCGCCGCAATACTTCCTCGCCGTCGACCAGGATGCTGAATTCCACCGGTTCGTTTTGCCGGTCGAGCACGCCGATCTCGCCGCTCAGCCGCGCGCCGGCGGGCATGGTCACGCGATAACGGACCGCCCCGGGCGTCGGCAGATGAATCGCGCGCCGTTCGTACATCAGATACGCCGAGCTGCCGAGCGTGACCAGCCGCGCCAGCACGTGATGTGCG
Source organism: Deltaproteobacteria bacterium (assembly GCA_003170555.1). Classification (GTDB taxonomy): domain Bacteria; phylum Lernaellota; class Lernaellaia; order Lernaellales; family Lernaellaceae; genus FEN-1099. The sequence continues at coordinate 6,852 of PMZC01000208.1, read as the reverse complement.
CGCAGGTCGAGACGCGCGTCCAGGCGATTGGACAGTTCGCCGGCGGCCGCGGCGAGATGGGGCGTCTCGAACGCGGCTTGCGGCAGCGCGTCGATCAGATCGACGGCGACCTCGTAGTGATGATCGGCGGGCGCGGGACCCAGCGACCCCGCGAGAGCCGCGAAGTCGGGATAGCGTTCGACGCGCGGCAGCATGTAGAACCACCACCACGCCAGGCTGACCGCGCCGCACACCAACGCCGCGACGACCAGCGCGATCGCGAGTTTGAGCAGGCGCTTCATGGCCGCCCTCGTTCCAGATACGGCGCGAATCGCGGCGCCAACGCGGTCACGACATCCGGCCGCGCGGCCGCGAGATTGTGCAGGCAAGCCGGGTCTTGCTCGAGGTTGTACAGTTCGTACGTGACGCCGGTGACGAGCGGAATGCGGATCAGCTTCCACGGGCCTTCGATCCAGGCGCGATGCTTGGCGAGGTTGGTCAGCCGCTCCCACTGCCGCTGGATCACGATCTCATAATCGAGAAACGGATCGGGCTCGAGAATCTTCGTCACGTCGGGGTACGGCAGCCGCTCGCGCTGGACGAAGCCCGTGCTTTTGTTGTCGAACCACAATCCCGTTTCGGTGTAGACCGGGCGATCGACGCCGGGTTGGTCGCCGAACAACGGCAGCAGGCTCTCGCCCTCGGCGCCGAGCGGCGGCAGGCCGCACAGTTGCGCGAGCGTCGGCGCGAGGTCGATCAGCCGAATGCGCGTCACGATGCGACGACCGGCCGGCACGCCCGGGCCCAGCAGAATCACCGGCGTCTTCAGCGGATACTCGGTGCGCAATTGCTCGCCGTGCGCGACGGGCGTGTCCGGCGTTTCGTAGAGGTCCTCGCCGTGATCGCCCATGATCAGCACGATCGTGTTGTCGGCCCGGCCGTTGCGATGCAGATGATCGATCAGCCGGCCGATCTGCTCGTCGGTGGCGCGCAGGGCGCCGTCGTAGAGCGCGTTGACCTGCGCCTGGTCCGCCGGCGTCACCGATTCCTTGCGCCCGACGATGGTGAATTTGTGATAGCGGTAGAGGCCGTCGTAATGCGGATCGGCGAACTGTTTGTAATACGGATACGGCGCGCCGAACGGAAAATGCGTCGTCGAATAAAACACGGTGAGCAGAAACGGCGGCTTCGCGGCCAGCTTGTCGAGCGTGCTGATGGCCTCGTCGGTCAACACGGCCGGGTCGGCGTCCTGCGCGAACTCCCACAGGATCGGCAGCACATGCCGCCCCCAACGGTGGTTCACGTACGGCAGCAGATGCGTCATCAACTCGACCAGCCGCATCTGCGCGAGCGTAAGCACGTTGAAGGTCGGTGTATGCACCTTGTCGAAGCCGAGATTCACGCGCGTGAAGATGTCGCCGGCGAAATCCGAAACGACCGCCGTGTGATAGCCGGCGTCGCGCAGCAATTGCGGCAGCGCGGGCGGCAGGAACGAGCGGTTCTCGAAAGTCGGGAACATGTTGCGCACGCCGTGGCGCGGCGGCGTCGCGCCGGTGAACAACGACACCACGGCGGGGAACGTGCGCGGCAGCGGCGTGTAGCAGCGCGGGAAAAACGCGGCGCGCGACAGCAGGATATCGAGGTGCGGCGTGGTCGGCCGCGCGTAGCCGTTACCTGACAGGTGATCAGGCCGCAGCGAGTCGACCAGAATCACCACCACGTTCGGCCGCGTGCTGCGCCCCGGCGTGGTCGGCATCGCCCGCGGAACGATCACCGCGATCGCGATCAGCGCGCCGACGATGGCGATGGCGATTAGCGCCCGGCGGCCGAAGACGCGCCACAGTCCGACCAGCCCCCATCCCGCGAACAGGAGCAGGAAGATGACCGGCGCGGCCGGCGTGACGTGATCGGTCAGCGCGCGCATGAATCCGGCCCGCACGCCGCCGTGCTGCAGCCAGAATTCGGCGAAAAGCTGCGGCGAGAGAATCATCTGCCGCACGTAGAAGAGCGCGTGCAGCACGAGCACCAGCGCCAGCCGCCGCCAGGTCCGCACGGTCAGCAGCGCCGCCCAGAACCCGAGCGCGAAACCGACGATCAGATGGAGCAGCAGCAGCCAGCCGAGGTAGAGGCCGAGCTGCACCGGAAAGACATTGGTGAGAATGCGCACGACGACCTGAATGCGTTCGTCCGACACGCCCATGATCGAAAAGCCGCCGTGCAGCAGCAACGAAACCAGAAACCAGCCGAGAAAAACGAGCGAGCCGAGCAGCCCGCCGCGTAGCAATCTCGGTGGCGATTGGGTCACATGGTTCTCCACGATAAGTATAGGCACTGCTTTATAGCATAAACCTTGGGCGTCATGAAAAAGGGAAAGGGCGGACACGAGGCCCGCCCCTACCAAAACCGTAGGGGCGCACCGCTGTGCGCCCAGGGGCGTATGGCAATACGCCCCTACGAAAACAGAAAGGGCGAACGCGTCGGCCCGCCCCTACAAGACCCTTGCTCACCGGCATCAACTGTGAAAAGCGGGAAAAAGCGTCAAGAGGCGGGAAAACGCGGGATATTGCCTACGCTTACGCCACCAAACCAACCCGCCCGCCAAAATCCACCGCGTGAAAAATTCAAGCCCGAAAACCGGGGCCTTCGTCAAATAGGATGAAAAATGAGAAGGAACGCCAAGAGCCTGTTAGTAAACCACTAGCATGGAGTTCGCCTGCCGATCATATCAACGGTCCACAAATCGGAGCATGACGGAACTTCGACATTTAGCGCAACGAACCCCTTGAAGCTGTCCCGGCTTGGTGTATTCCTCGTTCAGCGGAATAATCCATTCATCTCCACATTTCGGGCAAGCAAGACGAACCACGTCCTTTGCTCTATTTCCGGCGAGCCAAAAACCGATCGCCGTAGTGATCGCGCCGGCGATAACAAAAGCAACGACCGCCGTCCAGAAACCGCCAACCAAAAACCCAATCAGCCCGGAAATGGTAGCGGGAATCGAGGAAAGAGAATAGATGACCCGGCGCGCCTTTTCTTTTTTTTCAACGTTAGCCGGCCCCACCTCCGACCATAGATCATAGGCCGCTGAAGACCGACAATGCGGACAGACGATCGCGGCGGCGTCAATTTCCTCGCGACAGGCTAAACAAGTTTTCTTCGTCGACGGTTCCATTTTTTCACCTCCTAATCTAGCATCTCCAGGTCCAACTTTCACCGCGGAACTCTTTTTGCCTCGGCTTTTTGCTGGCGCGTTTTCGCCAGCGCCATTTTTTCCTTAATGACTCGCCTTCCCTCACGAACAATTATTCTGTAGCAGGCCATTTTTCGTTTTTTAGGTCCGCTATCCGAATCATCGAGCCGCGTCTCGCGCCGTGCCCGGCGCTCCAAATCGTCGAGAAGAAACTGAAACTCGGCCATCGACTCATCGAATCGGCCGGCCCATTGAAGGTACAACGGGTATTTACACCACGTTTCACCTGGGTAGGTCACTGACGATACCAGCATCAGCTTCTTTGCTTTTGCGAGGGCAGCCAACGCGGAGGCCCAATCCTTCTTTGATTTGAACTCCGTCGCCTGCATTAGTAATTCCCCAACTCCGTCATCAGGGCCAAAGAGAATACGCACCGTGACCGTCTTCTTCCTAAACCAGCCTTTTATTTTCTCGATCAACTCATCCTGCTCCATGACCATACGACTTTGCCGACCACCGCGTCAACGATTTCATCGTCGCGGAACACCAGCGTTTCAGGCGACTGCGGGTTGTCGGGGCGCGCGATCCATAGGCCGCCCTCGGCCGTCGTGAGGCGTTTAACCGTCACACCACCGTCGCGCCGCAGGGCCACGACTTTGCCGATCAGCCGGCGCGGATCGCGCTGGGCGCGGTCGACGGCCACGATGCCGCCGTCATGAATCGTCGACTCCATCGATGTGCCCGAGACACGCACGCAAACGGTCTTATCCGGGTGCGGGCACCAATCGCGTTGGTAGATCGACGGAATGTAGTCTTCTATTTCACGCTCGTGAACCGCCGCTCCGGGGCCCGCCGCGACCTCACCCGAAACAAGTGGAAGCAAAAAATATGCGCCCGGCTCCAATCGCCGTGCCTTCACCGCCGCGTCGGCCGCGCCGTAGAATTTTACTTCGACCGTGCGCCGCTCGTCTTCGATTCCCTCAGCCAACCAACGTTCCGAAGCGCCTAGCGCCCGCGCCAGACGCGACATGAGTAAATGTTTCGGCAGCATCCGGCCGGAAAGGTATTGGCTCAACCGCTGGGACGTAATGCCGGCTAGCGCAGCAACGTCCTTTTTCTTTTTCCCCGAGGCCTCGATCGACTCGGCTAATCGCTGTTTAAAGTCCTCTGCCATCCCTTTTCTCAAATATGAAAAAGACACTTGACACAATTTTCTCAATTGTGTAATTTGGCACGCATGATTGCCTCAATGAAACCAACTCCCGATAAAAAAGCCCTCTTGATCCTCCTCATTGAAAAGGGAATCACCCAATCCGAAATCGCGCGCCAGCTCGGCGTCGGCCGCTCTCACGTCATCAACGTGCTGGCCGGCCGTCGTACCAGCGCCCGCGTCATCGATTGCGCGGCCCGCCTCCTCGGCGTGTCCGCTGACGACCTCCGCGAAAACTACATTCCCCGAAGGGCGGCGTGACATGTCTCGACCCCACGGAGCATCGCATAAACACGCGCTCCGGGCAACGTCGAATCGCCAGGAAAGTTTGGACCTCTTCGGCGCGCCGGCTTACAGCCCCGCGCCGTTGAAGGTCGCGATCAAGGAAGCGATTCGCGCCGGCAAGAAGAGCGTCGACCAGGTGGCCGACCTGATCAGCGGCTATCTCGGCCGCAAGATCAGCGCCGATGAAGTCTACTCCTGGACCGGCCCGGCCAAGCAAGACCGTATGCCGCGAGCGGACGAACTAGAGGCGCTGACCTGGGCCACGCGCAGCCCGTTGCCGCTCGGTGCGCTCGGCCGGCCCACCGGCCTGGCCGTAATCACGCGCGCCGACGCCGAACTGCTCACGATCGCGCAACTCGAAGAACAACGCGACGCGCTGGAACAAGAGATCGCGCAACGGCGCGGCCGGAGAACGACATGACCGTCGCCGGCCAGCCCGCTATTCCCTCGACCCTCCCACCGGCCGACGGGGCCATGCCGCACGAGTTACCCGGCGCCCCGTCGGCCGATTTTTTGACGCAACCTGAACCGGAAGTTGCGTCAGAAGTTGCGTCAATCGAAAAGGGATTTGAAAACACAAACGAATTTCTGGTCGACCAAAAGGACGTGACGCAACTCTCCGGCTGGTCAATCGCCAAAACGAACCGCTTCTTCCGCGCACAAAAAGAAAGCGTAATAACCAAAGAAGCGAAGGGCGGCGCGGGCGGCGTAAAATTCATGCTCCCGATCTACGCGCTGCCTGAAAATCTGCGCGAAAAAGCCATCGCCTTCCTGGAAGGCGTCGGCGAGTTGACCGACCGGAACGCGGCGCGCGATGCACGCTGGGCGGCCGAGCATCCGGAGAAGTCAGCCGAGGCGTTGCGACGCAAAGACATCGTGCTGGCATGGCAGGTCGCGGTCGCCAAAAACGACAAAGCGCCCGAGCCGTTGTCGAAGACCGACCTCAGCAGTTCCTTCGCGCGATCGCGCGGCATCTCGTCGACCACTCTGTGGCGGTGGGTGCGGGATTTTAGCAAGCGCAATCTGCTTGAGGACCTGGCGCTCGGCTTCGGCGCGAAGCGCGGTCACCGCACGATCGACGACGATCGCTGGAACGAAGTGCTCGACCACTACCTCGACCGCAAACACGCGCACCGCTCGAAGGATATGTCGGCTGAATACTACAAGAAGCGCTGCGAGCAACTCGGCGAGAAGCACGTCAGCAAATCGACGGTGTGCCGGATGCTCGATACGCCGGAAATCGACATTCTCAAGTACGCCTGCATTCACGGAATGCGCAAGGCGATGGACCTCTACGGCCCATACATCACGCGCACGCGCACCGAAGCGTGGCCGAACATGGCGTGGGTCGGCGATCACTACAACATGGACGTGCGCGTCATCGCGCCCGACGGCAAGCGCCTCATCACCGGCTGGTACACGGGCTGGTACGACTACCGCACGACGCTGTTCGTCGGTTACCACGCGGGCGAAACGCCGAGCAGCGAGACGATTCAGCTCGCGCTGTTGAAGGGGATCGAACGCTTCGGCTGCCCGGACATCGCCAACGTCGACAACGGCAAAGACTATCTGTCGGAACTCATCGCCTCGCTGATGCAAGGCATTCTGAACATCAAGGTCATTCACTCCATCGTGAAGAACGCGAANNGTCACCGCGGCCGGGGCAAAGACCAGCGGCCGGAAGCGCTCGCCGCGCTCGAAAAAAAGACGAAGGACGCGATCAAAGCCGGCGAGCCGCTGGGCCTCGAACACGGCACGCTGATGCGTTGGGATGAGTTCGTTCCGCTCGTCGATCACTTCGTGCACTGGTGGAACACCCGCGAAGGCTCGCAGGCCGAGGGCCTCGACGGCCGCTCGCCGAAACAGGTTTGGGAGTCGTACGACAACCCGAT
>PMZC01000208.1:0-216 GCA_003170555.1 Deltaproteobacteria bacterium | reverse complement strand
AAGTGGGACGGCCGCACGGTGCGCCTGCGCTACCACCCCGAATGGCTCGACAAGGTTTACGTTCACGAGCCCGAGACGGACAGGCTGATCTGCGTCGCGCCGCGCTTCTACGCCGTGCCGGGTTACGTCCCGCTGATGTCTGAGAAAGCCAACGAGGAACTGGCCGAAGCAAAGCGCGATTTCAAAAAAGCGATCGGCCTGCAGGACCTGGCCAAG